>NZ_JBWLKM010000050.1:0-64482 GCF_059026085.1 Streptomyces sp. a15
GATCGGCGCCCGCCGCGGAGCGGCTGATGTCACTGCTGCCCCGCGTCTGCGGCATGATCCGCCGGACAGGCCCTAGGCCGTTTCGCGCCCCGTGCGCCGGGCGTACGCGCGGGCCGCGCGGGCGCGGTCGCCGCAGCGGGTGGAGCACCAGTGGCGGCGGCCGTGCCTGAGGAGGTAGCGGGTGCAGGGCGGGGAGCCGCAGGCGGTGAGGCGTTCGGCGTCGGGGCCGGTGAGCAGGTCGGCCGTGTTGGCGGCGAGGGTGGCCAGGGCGTGGTCGACGATCTGCGTGGTGGGGTGCGGGGCGGC
Organism: Streptomyces sp. a15; assembly: GCF_059026085.1. NCBI lineage: Bacteria > Bacillati > Actinomycetota > Actinomycetes > Kitasatosporales > Streptomycetaceae > Streptomyces > Streptomyces sp. A15. The sequence continues at coordinate 307 of NZ_JBWLKM010000050.1, forward strand.
GCGGTAGGGGCCGTTCTTCTCGTCCCAGTGCAGCAGGGCGGCCGTGGGCACCCTGGTCAGCGCGTCGTTGACGGCGGAGAGGGCCGGGGGAAGGGCGGGGAGCCCGGCGACCCGGGACGCGAGCAGCGCCCTGACGTTCTCGCGCAGTGACCGCAGCTGTGCCGCGCACATCTCCCGCATGCCGGCGTCCACCGGGGCGAGTCCGCGTTCGGTCAGCCACTGGTTGGCGGTGGCGGGGGTGCCGAGGAGGTCGAGGAACTGGCCGCCGGGCAGGGCGATGGCGGTGTTGGCGAAGTCCAGGGCGAGGTACTGCTCCGCGCCCGGCGCGGGCGGCGGTGCGGGCTCGGCGGTCACGGTCTCCTTCATGGATCTCATGGTACGGCTTGCCGCCATCCGTGAGACACGACTACTGTCTCTCACGGATAGAGTCGCTCCCATCCGTGAGGTGTGCCTTCATGACGACCCCTGCCCGCACGAACGACAAGCACTCCGACCAGCAAGCCGCCGCCCAGCTCCCCGTCCGCGTCCTCGGCGGCCCGACCGCCCTCTTCGAGTACGGCGGCCTGCGCTTCCTCACCGACCCCACCTTCGACGCGCCCGGCGACTACCCGAACCCCGGCCGTCCGACGCTGACCAAGACCGCGCCCTCGGCCGCCGCCCCCGGCGAGCTCGGCCGTGTCGACGTGGTCCTGCTCTCGCACGACGAGCACGCCGACAACCTCGACCGCTCCGGCCGTGCCCTGCTCGCCGACGTCCCGCTCACCCTCACCACACCCGCCGGCGGACAGCGCCTGGGCGACGGTGCCAGGGGGCTGCAGGACTGGGAGTCCGTCGAGCTGGACCGGCCGGGCGGCGGCACGGTCACCGTGACCGGCGTGCCCGCGATCCACGGACCCGGGACGCACGAGGAGGTCGTGCCGATCGCCGGACAGGTCGTCGGCTTCGTCCTGACCGGCGAGGGCCTGCCCACCGTCTACGTCAGTGGCGACAACGCCTCGCTCGACGCGGTCCGGCGGATCGCCGAGCGCTTCGGGCCCGTCGACACGGCCGTCCTGTTCGCCGGAGCCCCCCGCTTCCCGGTGCTCTTCGACGGCGAACCGCTGGTCCTGGACAGCGCCGGGGCCGCCGAAGCGGCCCGGATCCTCGGCGCGCGCCGGGTGGTTCCGGTGCACTGCGACAGCTGGTCCCACTTCACCGAAGGCCGCGACGACGTCGTGAAGGCGTTCACGACCGCCGGACTGGCCGACCGCCTACAGCTCGGCTGAGCAACCCGAACCCCACAACGCGAACCCCACAGCCCAACCCGCACCACGCGTCGTCCGGCACCGGTCCCTCCCCTCGTGGGGACCGGTGCCGAACCATGCGGGCGGCGTCGATCCGTGCCGTGACGGCGTGGATCGTGAAGCGGCCTGGCCCTTGGTCGGTGGAAGCGCGATCCGGTCGGAACCGGCTCTGGGTGGGCTCTGACGCTCAGGGAAGGAGACCGGCGCGCCGTGTCGCGATTCCGGCGCAAGTTGACCGAGAACATACGGCGGCATGAGTGGTCTCTCCGAGCGCTGAGCTGGTGGCCGGTCCGGACGACGTCCCGTTGCTGCGCTGTTGCGTCGTGATCCTGCCAGCAGGGGGCCCCGCTGGGGAGGTTCCGGTCCGGATCCGGATCCTTAACCGCAGGTCAGCCGTATAAAGTGAGTTTTCCGGTCCGGATGGTCCAGAGGTCCGGACGGTCCGGTTGTCCGGATGTCCAAGCGCGGAGGAAGTAAGGGGTGGACGCCTTGAGTTCCGACTCAGGGGCACGCACGGCCTTCGCGGAACGCCTCGCGCTCCTGTACCGGGAGGCCGGGAACCCTCCCCTCAAGAGCGTGTCCGAAGCGGTCGTACGGCTTCAGCGGGTCGACGAACGCGGGCGGGCCGTACGGGTGTCCGCCCAGCGGATCAGCGACTGGCGGCGGGCCAAGAACGTACCGGCGCAGTTCGCCGCCCTGTCCGCCGTCCTGCACGTCCTGATACCGCAGGCCCGCCGCGAGCGGCCCACGCCGGTGGCCCCCGGGCTGTACGACCTGGCCCACTGGCAGCGGCTGTGGGAGCGGGCGGTGGCCGATCCGGCCGGCGAGCGGCCCGCCGCCTCTCCGGAGGCGGACGAGGAGCAGCGGGCCGGCGTGTGCCCCTACCGCGGGCTCGCCTCGTACCGTCAGCAGGACGCCCGCTGGTTCTTCGGCCGGGAGCGCAGCACCGAGGCCCTCGTCGCCCAGTTGCGCGCGGCGGAGAAGACGGGCGGCCTGGTGATGCTCGTCGGCGCCTCGGGGGCCGGAAAGTCCTCCCTGCTCAACGCCGGCCTGGTGCCCGCCCTGCGGCAGGGCGCGCCGGGCGACGACGGCGAGGCCCCGGCGCGGGAGGTGCTCCAGCTCGTGCCGGGCGCCGATCCGCTCGCGGAGCTCACCGGCCGGATCCCCGGGCTCGCGGATGTCAGGGCCGCCGCGGAGGAGTCCGAGGCGGTCCGGGACGCGGTCGCCGCGTGGGCGGCGGGCTGCGAGAACCCCGCGCCTCCGGTCGTCATCGTGGACCAGTTCGAGGAGGCGTTCACCCTCTGCTCCGACGAGGCGGACCGGCGTACGTTCATCCAGTTCCTGCACGCCGCGTGCACGCCCGCCGGTCCGGGTGAGCCACCGCCCGTGCTCGTGGTCCTCGGGATCCGGGCCGACTTCTACGAGCAGTGCCTCGGGTATCCCGAACTGGCCGACGCGCTCCAGCACCGGCACATGGTGCTCGGGCCGCTGACCACCGCGGAGCTGCGGGAGGCGGTGACCGGGCCCGCCAAGGCCGTCGGGCTGGAGATGGAGCCCGGGCTGGCGGAGCTGATCACCCGGGAGGTGAGCGCCGACGGGCCGCGCGGCGCGCACGACGCGGGGGTGCTGCCGCTGCTGTCGCACGCGCTGCTCGCCACCTGGCAGCGACGCAAGGCGGGCCGGCTGACGCTGGCCGGTTACCGTGCGGCGGGCGGCATCCAGGGAGCGGTGGCGGCGACCGCCGAGCGGGCCTGGTCCGCGCTGGACCCGGCGGCGCGTACGGCCGCGCGGCTGCTGCTGCTCCGGCTGGTCCGGCTGGGCGAGGACACCCAGGCGACCCGGCGGCGCGGGACGCGACGGCAGTTGGCGGAGGAGTCGAGGGACCCGGCCAAGACGGAGGAGTCGCTCGAGGCGCTGGTGCAGGCCCGGCTCGTGACGCTCGACGCGGAGACGGTGGAGATCACCCACGAGGCCCTGCTGACCGCCTGGCCCCGGCTGCGCGACTGGATCGACGAGGGCCGGGGCGACCATCTGCTGCGCCAGCGGCTGGAGGAGGACGGCCGCGCCTGGGAGGGCTCGAACCGCGACACGTCCCTCCTCTACCGGGGTTCGCGGCTGGAACAGGCCCACACCTGGGCGAAGGCCGCCGGCGAGACCTTCCTGACCCGCAACGCGGTGGACTTCCTGGCCGCCTCGGTCAGGCTGCGCCGGCGCACCGTCTGGATCAGCCGCGGCGCGGTGTCGGCGCTGGTCGTGCTGGCCCTGGTGGCCGTCGGCGCGGCGCTGATCGCGTGGCAGCAGCGCAACGACGCGGTGTTCGAACAGGTCGTCGCCGAGGCGGACCGCGTCCAGTACACCGACCCGTCGCTGTCCGCCCAGCTCGACCTGGTGGCCCACGACCTGCGGCCGGGCGACGAGGGCACCGACAACCGGCTGATCTCGATCGTGAACGCGCCGCTGGCCACCCCGCTGCTCGGCCACACCGGCGCCGTCTACCTCACCTCGTTCAGCCCGAGCGGCCACACCCTGGCGACCGCCAGCTACGACCGGACCGTACGCCTGTGGGACGTCCGGAACCCGACGCACCCGAAGCCCCTGGGCAAGCCCCTCACCGGCCACACGAGCTGGGTCAGCAGCGCGGTCTTCAGCCCGGACGGCAGCACCCTCGCCACCGCCGGCGACGACGGCACCGTTCGCCTGTGGGACGTGCAGGACCCGCTGCACCCGATCCCGCTCGGCAAGCCCCTGACCGGTCACGAGGGCACGATCTACCTGCTCGCCTTCAGCCCGGACGGGCGGACCCTGGCCTCCGCCGGCGAGGACCGGACCGTACGCCTGTGGGACATGGCCGACCCGGACCGGCCGAAGGCGCTCGGGGCTCTCACCGGGCACACGGCCGCGGTCCGGGCCGTGGCCTTCAGCCCTGACGGACGGACGCTCGCGACCGGCGGCGACGACGACACGATCCGGCTGTGGAACACGGCCGATCCTCGTCGTCCCAAGCGGGTCGGCCCGGTGCTGACCGGCCACACGGGCCTGGTGCACTCCGTGGCCTTCAGCCCGGACGGCCGGACGCTCGCCAGTGGCAGCGCCGACGACACCGTACGGCTGTGGGACGTGGCCGATCCCGGGCGCGCCGAGGCCCTCGGCGGGCCGCTCACCGGCCACACCGGTGCCGTGTGGTCCGTGACCTTCAGCCCCGACGGTCAGACACTCGCCGCCGCCAGCGCGGACAGCACGGCGAGCCTGTGGAACGTCAGCGATCCGGCCTTCCCGGCGCAGGTCGGCGAGCCGCTCGCGGGCAGCAGCGGCGAGATGTACGCACTGGGCTTCAGCCCGGACGGCCGCACTCTCGCCACCGGGAGCGGCGACAGCAAGGTCCGCCTGTGGTCGGTCCCGACCTCGGACATGATCGGCCGGAGCGGGGCGTTCCGCCCGGACGGGCGGGTGCTCGCCACGGCCGCGCGCGACGGGCGGATCCGGCTGTGGAACGTGGACACGCCCGACCGGCCGGTGTCCCTGAGCGAGCCGTTCATGCCCGGCGACGAGGGCCAGCGTTCGCTGGCGTTCTCTCCCGACGGCCGCACCCTCGCGGTGCTGACCGGAAGCCGGGCGGTGTATCTGCTGGACGTCACCGACCCGACCCGGCCGGTCTCCCACGGCCCGCCGATCACCCTGCGCACCCGGTTCATGGGCCCGGACGCGCTGGCCTTCAGCCCGGACGGGCGCATCCTGGCCACCGCCTACGACGACCGCACCATCCAGCTGTGGCACGTGAGCGACCCGTCCCGCGTCACCGCGTTCGGCGCGCCGCTCACCGGCCACAAGGGCTACGTCAACGCCCTCGCCTTCAGCCCGGACGGCCACACCCTCGCCAGCGGCAGCGCCGACGGCACCGTACGGCAGTGGGACGTGACCGACCCCCGCCGTACGAAGTCCCTGGGCGCCCCGCTCACGGGCCACCTCGGACCGGTCAACGTGCTCGCCTACAGCCGGGACGGCCACACCCTGGCCAGCGGCAGCGACGACGACACCGTGCGGCTGTGGAACGTCACCGACCCCGCCGAGGCGACCCGGCTGGGCTCCCCCCTCACCGGCCACACCGAGGCGGTCGTGTCGCTGACCTTCAGCGCGGACGGCGACACCCTGGCCAGCGGCGGCAACGACAACACCGTCCGGCTCTGGGACGCGGGCGACCCGGCCCACGCCTCCCCCATCGGCCAGTCGATGAGCCCCAACGCCAAGACCGGCAACTTCCTGTCCTTCAGCCCCAAGAGCCACATGCTCGGGGTGTCCAGCGGCACGGACACCGTCCGGCTGTGGAACCTCGACGTCGACGCCGCGATCGACCACATCTGCTCGACCACCCGGGGCGTCCTGACGAAGGAGAAGTGGAACGAGTACCTGCCGCGGCTGTCGTACGAGCCTCCGTGCGACCAGTGATCCCGCTCACACCTGCTTGCTACGGCTCAGCAGTCGTCTCCCGCCGGGCAGGCAGCCTTGTTAGTGTTGGCCACAGCCCGATCGCTGGTGCATCCCCCGTCGCCAGCGGTCGGGCCTTTCCGTGTCGCCGCCGCCGGGCGGCCACGGGTCGGGAGTCGTACGCTGACCTGGTGCGGAAGGCGTACCAAGTGGTCCGTGACAACCGGCGGCACCAGTGGGAGAAGAACCGGGTGCAGGCGTCCTGGGCCGAGCGGGCCGGGACCGGGGCCACGGAACGCGACACCGGGTCCGAGCGCCGGAATCTCGTCTTCCACGCGGAGTACCGCGAGATCGCGGCGCCCCCGGACCTGGCCGAGGCGTTCGGCGTCCCGCCGGCCACCCCCCTCGTCGAGCGCACCTACCGGACCCGCCACGCCTGCGAGAGCACCCCGGTCAGCCTCACGACCTCCTACCTCGTCCGCTGCATGATCGCGGCGAACCCCGCCCTCCTGGACCACACCAACGAGCCCTGGCCCGGCGGCACCCAGCACCAGCTGCACACCGTCGGCATCGAGGTGGGCCGCGTCGAGGAGCGGGTCACCGCGCGTGCGCCGACCCCCGAGGAGCGTTGCGAGCTGGAGCTCGCGGCCGGGACCCCGGTGATCCTGCTGCGCAAGACGTCGTACGACATCGACGAACGCGTGGTGGACATCTGCCGCGTCACGCTCCCCGGCGACCGTACCGAGCTCGTCTTCACCACTCCCCTGGAAAGGTGGTGAGTGCCGCCGTGCCCCGGCGCGTCATCGTCGTCACCGCCGTCCATGCCCCCTCGGCCCGCTTCCTCCCCGAGGCCCACACGTCGCTGTGCGCACAGGAGCTGCCGGAGGGCTGGGAGTGGCACTGGGTGATCCAGGAGGACGGGCGCACCGACGCCGTCGCCCCCTACGTCCCCGACGACGCCCGGATCACCTTCCGGCAGGGGCGGCCCGGCGGCCCCGGCGTCGCCCGCACGATCGCGCTCGCGCACGCCGAGGGGACGTACGTGAAGATCCTGGACGCCGACGACCAGCTCACGCCCGGCGCCCTGGCCCGCGACCTGGCCGCCCTCGAAGCCGACCGCACGCTCGGCTGGGCGACCTCCCGCGCCCTGGACCGGCTGCCGGACGGCTCGACCGTGGGCTTCCCCGGCGATCCGGCGACGGGGCCGATCGAGCGCGGAGCCGTGCTCGACTTCTGGCGGGCCAACGGCTTCCGCGCCCAGGTCCACCCGGCGACCCTCTTCGTACGGCTGGATCTGCTGCTGGCCCTCGGCGGCTGGATGGCGCTGCCGGCGTCCGAGGACACGGGGCTGCTGCTGGCGCTGAACTCCGTGAGCCGCGGGTGGTTCTCGGCCGAGGTCGGGCTGCTCTACCGGAAGTGGGAAGGGCAGGCGACCGGGCAGGCGGCGCACGCGGACACCGCCGAGCGGGCGGCACGGATGGCCGTGGCGGAGGCGCGGGCGCGGGCGCTCGCGGGGTCGGGGTGGAGCTGGCCGGCGTCCTAGAGCCCGGCCCTAGTCGGTGAGCTTGACCGCCTGTGACGGGCACAGCTCGGCCGCCTCCCGTACGTCCGGATCGTCGCCGGTGTTCTCGCGGCCGGGTATGACGGCGCCGAATCCGTCCGCCACCGTGAAGACGGACGGAACGCGGTAGACGCATTCGCCGGAGCCGTAGCACAGGCTGGAATCAACGGAGACCTTCATGGACAGTGCCTGCCCGGCCGACGCCCCTTCCAGACGCCCGTTCCCGGCCTACTGGTCGAAGGGCAGCTCCAGCATCCGGATGGCGTTGCCGCGCAGCAGCTTGTAGGTGACCTCGTCGGAGAGGCCGGCCACGTGCTCCTCGGCGACCTGCTTGGTGTGCGGCCAGGTCGAGTCGACGTGCGGGTAGTCCGTCTCGAAGGTCGCGTTGTCCTCGCCGACCGTCTTGATGGCCTCGATGCCGTGCCGGTCGCGGAAGAAGCAGCAGAAGATCTGCCGGTAGTAGTACGTCGACGGCGGCTCCGGGATCAGGTCCTTGACCCCGCCCCACGCCCGGTGCTCCTCCCACACGTCGTCGGCGCGCTCCAGGGCGTACGGGATCCAGCCCATCTGCCCCTCGCTGTACGCCAGTTTCAGCCGCGGGAACTTCACCAGCACCCCGGAGAAGAGGAAGTCCATCATCGACGCCATCGCGTTGTTGAAGCTCAGCGCGGCCTGGACGGCGGGGGGCGCGTCGGGGGACGCGGCCGGCATCTGCGACGAGGACCCGATGTGCATGTTCACCACGGTCCCGGTCTCCTCGCAGACCGCGAAGAAGGGGTCCCAGTAGCCGGAGTGGATCGACGGCAGCCCCAGATACGTCGGGATCTCGCTGAACGTCACGGCCCGTACGCCCCGTTCGGCATTGCGCCGGATCTCCGCGACGGCCAGGTCGATGTCCCACAGCGGGATGAGGCACAGCGGGATGAGGCGGCCGCCGCTGTCGCCGCACCACTCCTCGACCATCCAGTCGTTGTACGCCCGCACGCAGGCGAGTCCGACCTCCTTGTCCTTGGCCTCCGCGAAGGTCTGCCCGCAGAAGCGGGGGAAGGTGGGGAAGCAGAGCGAGCCCTCGACATGGTTCATGTCCATGTCCTCCAGCCGGGCCTTCGGGTCCCAGCAGCCTCGCCGCATCTGCTCCCGGGTGATCCCGTCGAGCGTCATCTCGTCCCGCGAGAAGCCGACGGCCGCGATGATGCGCTTGTACGGGAAGAGCTCGCCCTCGTACTCCCACCAGTCGGTGATCTGGCCGTCGGGGTCGGTGGTGAACCGGTACTTCCCCCCGACGTACTGAAGGTCACCGATACCCGCGGTGAGCGGCTTCGGCCCCCTGTCCCGGTACTTCGCCGGGAGCCACGTCTCGAAGAGATGCGCGGGCTCGATCACGTGATCGTCCACGCTGATGACCTTGGGCAGTTCCCTGCCACCGAGCCCGCTGCCGCTCCTACCGCTCCTACCGCTACCGACACTGACCACTGCGTGCCCCTTACTGCCTGCCGACTCCCGGCACGAATCTGACGACCCATCAGATTAAGCGTAGGGGGCGGCTCCTGCGGCAGCAATACACGCCGCCTTGATCGTGGTAGGGAGGGGGCATGCCCGGGCGACTCCCTCTCACCGAACAGCTCACGGCCCTGCGCTCCACGCTCTCCCGGAACGAGGTCCTGACCGACGTGCTGACCAGGGCGGCGACACTGGAGCTGCCCGGCTGGTACCTGACGGCGGGCTGCCTGTTCCAGACCGTGTGGAACGTGGTCACCGACAGGCCCCCGGCAGCCGGCATCAAGGACTACGACCTCTTCTACTTCGACGACACCGACCTGTCCTGGGAGGCCGAGGACGCCGTCATCAGGGGGGGCAGGGCGGTGTTCGCCGGGGTGCCGGGCGAGGTGGAGATCCGCAACGAGGCCCGTGTGCACCTCTGGTACGAGGAGAAGTTCGGGGTGCCCTGTCCGCCGTACGAGTCCACCGAGGCCGCGATCGACTCCTTCGCGGCGACGACGTGCTGTCTGGGCGTACGGCTGGAGCCCGACGGGGAATGGCGCGTCTACGCCCCGCACGGCCTCTCCGACGTCTACAACCTCGTGGTCCGGCCCAACCCGGTCCTCGCCCCGCGCGAGGTCTACGAGGCCAAGACGCGGCGCTGGCAGGAGCAGTGGCCGGAACTCACCGTTCTGCCGTGGCCGGGACGGATCAAGGAGGACCCCTGTGGGTGAACACCGGGCGGTCGTGCGCCGGTAGGCTGGGTCGGCTGCGGCACCCCCCACCATCACCCGTGCCACCGTGGGTCGTTGAGTCCTGCGGCGGTCGAGACGTCATTACGGCAATCACGGCATGAGGATGAAACACAGGTGCTGATCGCGGGCCGGTACCGGCTGCACGACCCCATCGGACGCGGCGCGATGGGGGAGGTCTGGCGGGCGTTCGACGAGACGCTCGGCCGGACGGTGGCCGTCAAGCTGCTCCTTCCCCACGACTCCGACCCGACGGCGACCTCCCGCTTCCGGCTGGAGGCCCAGACCGCCGGGCGGCTCAACCACCCGCACGTGGTGGGCGTGTACGACTTCGGCGAGTACGACGGCCGGCTCTTCCTGGTGATGGAACTGGTCGAGGGCGACAGTCTCGCCCGCCGGCTCAGCACCGCGGGACCGCTCCCCGTCGAGCAGGTGGCCCGGATCGCGGCGCAGGCCGCCGCCGGGCTCGCCGCCGCCCACCAGCAGGGCATCGTGCACCGCGACATCAAGCCCGCCAACCTGCTGCTGGACGCCGACGGCACCCTGAAGATCGGCGACTTCGGCATCGCCCGCTTCGTCGACGACCCCTCCGGCGCGCTCACCACCACCGGCCAGATCGTCGGCACCAGCCTCTATCTCGCCCCCGAGCGCGCGCTGGGGCAGGCCGCCGGTCCGGCCTCGGACGTGTACGCGCTGGGCTGTCTGCTCTACCAACTCCTCACCGGGCGCCCCCCGTTCCAGGCCGACACCGCCGTCGCGATCCTCCACCAGCATCTCGACGCCACCCCCGTACCGCCCCGGCAGTCCCGCCCCGAACTCCCGCCCGCCTTCGAGAACTTCCTCCTCGGGCTCCTCGCCAAGCGGCCCGAGGACCGTCCCGCCACGCAGCAGATCGCCGAGTGGTTCGGCGGCGGGGCCTGGCAGGGGCGGTCGGAGCCCTTGCCGGAACCGGCACCCGTACGGCAGGCGGCGACCTCGCTGATCCCGCCGCCGACCGGACCGGGTGTCCCCGGCGGTTCGGAGGCCGGCCCCGCGACCACGTACGCACTGCCCTCCGCCGCGGTACGGCCGTCCCGCTCCCGCACGACCGGGTCCCCCGGGGCCCGCGGCCTGGTCGCGCACCGGCCGAGGGTGATGGCGACGGCCGCCGCGGTCCTGGTCTTCCTGGCCGCGATGCTCGCCGGGATGCTCTGGTTCTCGCCGGGCAACAGCTCGGCGGAGAGCCCCGGGAACGGCACGCCGGGCGCTACGACGCCGGGGGCGTCCGGTGGGTCCGAGGGATCCGAGGTATCCGATGGGTCCGCCGGGTCCGAGGCGCCCGCGGGACCCGGGGGATCCGGGGGATCCGGGGGATCCGCGACCAACCTGTCCGACACCCCCGAGGTCTCCCCCACGCCCTCGTCTCCCACCCCGACTCCCACACCCACTCCCACCCCCTCCAGGACGGATGACGGGCAAAAAGGCAAGGACGGTCAGGACAAGGGCAAGGACGAGGAGAACGAGGACGAGGGGGACGAGCCGGACGAGGAGGGCTGAGGCCCGACGGTCCGTCCTGTCCGCGAAGGCGCCTCGTACGGGACCGGGTCGGCCGTGAAGAGGGTGTCGAGGCGGTGGGCGTACGCCTCCCGGGCCGCGGCGAAGTGTTCCGCCGGGAGGGTGTTCGCCTCGGACACCGTGAACGGCTCCAGCGGGGTCATGCCGGTGAAGCGGAACAGGCCGTGCTGGAGCGGGTGGAGGACGTCGGTGAGGCGGCCGTGGATGCCCCGGTCGGAGAAGGACCGCTCGCGGGCGCCGTACGTCACCGACAGCAGGGCCCGGCGGCCCGCCAGCGGCGCGTCCTCGCCGTAGGGCGGCGCGACCCGGGGGCCGTACGCGAAACCGCTGGTGAAGACGCGGTCGATCCAGCCCTTGAGGATCGCCGGGGCGGCGAACCACCACATCGGGAAGTGCAGGATCACCGCGTCCGACCAGAGGATCTTCTCCTGCTCGGCGGCGATGTCCGGGGCGAGGTGGCCGGCGAGGGTGGCCTCCTCGGAGACGTCCATCACGTGCAGGCGGCGGTCGGTGCCGTGCTCGGGGAAGTCGTCGGCGTCCACCGTCGCCTTCCACTTCATCGCGTAGAGGTCGCTGAGCCGTACCTCGTGCCCCGCCGCGCGGAGGTGGTCGGCGGCGAAGGCGGTGAGGGAGGCTTGGAGGGAACGGGGGTCGGGGTGGGCGCTGACGACGAGGACCTTCTTGGCCTGGTCGGTGTTTTCCGTCATGCCCTTCACGGTGTCCCGGGCGCTGACGGGTAGCCAGAACCCTGTGGTACCGGCGGTTTCGGAATCCTGGTATTGCCAGGGCCACCCGTACGGGATGCGGGCGCCGCGCATACTGGAACGCATGGACGGCGTGCACGGGGTGGGGGAAGGCAAGGCACTCGGCGGCTTTCTGCGGGCCAGGCGGGGGCGGGTGGCACCCGAGCGCGTCGGGCTCGCCGGCGGCGGCCGGCGTCGCGTGCGCGGGCTGCGCCGGGAGGAGTTGGCCCAGCTCGCCGGGATCAGCGTCGACTACTACGTCCGTCTCGAACAGGGCCGGGCGACCCAGCCGTCCGCCGAGGTCCTCGACGCGCTCGCCAGGGTCCTCGGGCTCGACACCGCGGAACGCCGGCACCTCGACACCCTGGCCACCGGCAGGCCCGAGCCCACGCCAAGGCTCCGCGTCGGCCCCGTGCTGCTGCGGGCCCTCGAGGCCATGGCTGAGCTGCCCGCCTTCGTGACGGACCACCGGCTCGACGTCGTCGCCTGGAACGACCTGGGCGGCGAGCTGATGGGCGGCCTGGCCGACCCCGGGCGCCGGGACCGCAACAACGCCCGCTTCCTCTTCCTCGACCCCGCCTCGCGCGAGCTGTACCCCGAGTGGGAGGCGAGGGCGGCGGAGGCGGTCGGGCAGCTCCGGGTGGCCGCGGGACGCTATCCCGACGACACCGAACTGGGCGCGCTCATCGCCGAGTTGTCCAGGAGCAGCGCCGACTTCCGGCGGATCTGGGACTCCGGCGAGGTGATGATGTGCGCGGCGGGACGCAAGCGGCTGCGGCACCCCGCCGCCGGACTGCTCGACCTCGACTACGAGACCCTGCACGTGCCGGCCGCGCCCGGTGAGACGGGCCTGATCATGCACGTGTTCAGCGCCGGGGAGGGCACGGCGGAGGCCGCCGCCCTCGAACGGCTGACGACCGCCCTGGTCTGACGGTCAGTTGTTCCAGGTCTCGACGGTCAGTTGTTCCAGGTCTCGTCGTACGGGTCCTTGGGCGCCTCGACCGGTACGGCACCGGTGACCTCGATGAACGGGATCGGGCCGCCGTTGACCGGGTCCTTGGTCCGCTTGGCCGTGTACGTGCCGGTGACCTCCAGCCAGGTGTCCGGTTGCAGCACCGGCGGAATCCGGCCGGTCAGACCGACCTTGACCGGCTGGGCGTCCGCGGCACAGCAGTTGAGAGCCATCCGGACCAGATACGGCGTCCCCGTGCGGTCCAGCGCGACGAATCCGGCGACCTTGACCTGCCGGTCGCCGAGGGAGCGCCCGTGGTCGTAGGCCGCGCGGCCCGCGTAGTCGACGAGGTTGAGGCGGAGCGGCCCGTCGGCTGGCAACGCGGCGTAGCCGTACGGCTGTTGCAGTGCCGTACCGGTGCGCAGGGCGCTGTACGAGCCGAGGGCGGGCGGGGCGACGAGGATCAGGGCGAGGAGGGGGAGGACGAGGAGCCAGGAGACGCGGGGCTCGGGATGTGCGTGGCCCTTGTCCTGGGGCCGCTGCTTCCCGGCCCGCCACTCGTACCAGACGGTCGCCACCGCCGCCGCGATCAGGACGACGCCGGAGGCCAGCAGCATCGGACGCAGCCCGGCCTTGACGTACCGCAGATAGAGGTCGGTGAACCCGGCGTGCAGCAGGGCCGCGCCGAGCAGGAACAGGACCGCCGCCTGCGCCTGCCGGTTCACAGCAGCACCGCCCCGGTCAGCACCGACACCGCGACGGCGAGGACGAAGGTCGTGGGCGCGAACCGCAGCGCGAAACCGCGCCCGAAGGTCCCCGCCTGCATCGCGAACAGCTTCAGGTCGATCATCGGCCCGACGACCAGGAACGCCAGCTTGGCGGTGAGCGAGAACTGCGTCAGCGAGGCCGCCACGAACGCGTCCGCCTCCGAGCAGATCGACAGCAGTACGGCGAGAATCGCGAGCGCCAGCACCGAGACGACGGGACGGTCGGCCGCGGCCTGCAGCCACTCCTCCGGCACGACCGCCTTGAGGGTCGCGGCGGCCATCGCGCCGATGACCAGGAACCCGCCCGCGTGCATCACGTCGTGCCGGACCGAGCCCCAGAACGCGGCGCCCCGGCCCTGACCGTCGTACGTCTCCCGGGCGGGCGGCCGCAGCCAGTCGGTGCGGCCGAGCCGCAGCCACAACCAGCCCATCGCGCACGCCACCAGCAGGCTCGCGACGAGACGCGCGAGGACCATCTCGGGGTCGTTGGGGAAGGCGACAGCCGTGGCCGTCAGCACGATCGGGTTGATCGCCGGCGCGGACAGCAGGAACGTCAACGCCGCGGCCGGCGTGACCCCGCGCCGCACCAGCGCCCCCGCCACGGGCACCGACGCACACTCGCACCCCGGCAGCACCACCCCCGCCGCCCCGGCCACCGGAACCGCCAGAGCGGGCCGCTTGGGCAGCGCCCGCGCGAAGAACGAGGCCGGCACGAACACCGCGATCGCCGCCGACAGCAGCACCCCCAGCACCAGGAACGGCAGCGCCTGCACCATCACGGCGACGAAGACGGTCGTCCAGCTCTGCATGACGGGCGCGGCGAGCGCGCCTCGGATGGGCCCCTGGGCGAGCACCATCACGACCAGCAGCAGGGTGAGGGCGAGCGGGGAACTGAGCCGCCCCCGCTCTTCCCGCTCCTCTCTCGCCTCCCCCTCTTCCCCGTGCACCGGCGGGCGCGCGTCCTCGCCCGTCCGCTGCGGGACGGTTCTGGTGATGGCCACGGGCGAGGTACCTCCGGGCGTCGGGGTCGATCCCTTTTCTCCTGTACGAGGATTCTGCCGCCGTTGTTCAACTCCGCGCGGGATCATGTGCGGTTCCGTCCGGACCCGGCCGTGCAACCGCCGGTACCGGTGAGGCAGTCTTGGCCCTTGTGGTGAGCATTCCGAATCAGGGTCCGGCGGGTGCTGCGGCTACCGCGCACATGGTGGTGTGCGGTGACGACGGACTCGCGCACCGGCTGGCGGCCGAGCTGCGCGGGGTGTACGGCGAGCAGGTCACGCTGGTCGTGCCGCCGGCCGAGCGCACCGTGCGCCCGCCGGTCGTCGGACGTGCGCGGGCGGCCTCGGCGCTGCTGGACCGGGTGGTGAACGCGGCCGTCAACCGGGCTGCGGGCAACGCCGCTTCGGCCGAGCCGACGCGGAGCGAACCGGCGGGGAGCGAGCCGGTGCTCGTGGAGGCCGCCGAGGCGACCGAGAGTGTGCTCGCCGAGGCGGGTGTGGAGCGGGCGGCCGCCCTGGCCCTCGTGTACGACGACGACGAGACCAACATCCGCGCCGCCCTCACCGCCCGCCGCCTCAATCCCACGCTGCGGCTCGTCCTGCGGCTCTACAACCGGCGGCTGGGGCAGCACATCGAGGAACTCCTCGATCAGGCGGCCGCGTTGGCGACCGGTGGGACGACGGGGCCCGCCGCGGTGTTCGATGCCTCTACGACCGTGCTGTCCGACGCCGACACGGCCGCACCCGCGCTGGCCGCGAGCGCCGTCGCCGGCACCAGCAAGGTCGTACAGACCGACGGGCTGATGCTGCGCGCGGTGGAGCGGCCGGTGCCCCGGCCCGGCGAGACGGCCGACCCGGGGCTGGCCACGCTCGCGCTGCTGTCCGCGACCTCCAACGAACCGGGCGGCGACGCGAACGGTCCCGAGAGCGGGGAGCAGGGACCGCTGCTGCTGCCCGACGCGGCGACGGTACGGAACGCCGCCGGGCGCGGAACCGTCGTACTGGAGCAGGTGTCGTGCTCCGGGCCCGCGCTGTCCTCCGGGCGCGGGATCGTGCCGCCGTTCGCCTCGCTGTTCTCGCGGCGGCTGCGGTGGTCGCTGGCCGGGCTCGTGGGGTGCGTGGTCGCGCTCGCGGTCGCGTTGAAGCTGGTCACCGGTGACCATCCGCTGCACGCGATCTACCTGACCCTGCTGGATCTCTTCGCCATCAACGACCCCGCCATCGGCGCGGACACCGGCCGCCAGGTCCTCCAGCTCCTGTCCGGTCTGGTCGGGTTGCTGCTCCTGCCGGTGCTGCTCGCCGCGGTCCTCGAAGCGCTGGGCACCTTCCGCAGCGCCTCCGCACTGCGCAAGCCGCCGCGCGGGCTCGGCGGGCACGTCGTGCTGCTGGGGCTCGGCAAGATCGGCACCCGGGTCCTGACCCGGCTGCGCGAACTGCACATCCCCGTGGTGTGCGTCGAGGCCGACCCCGAGGCCCGCGGACTCCCCACGGCCAGGCGGCTGCGGGTGCCGGTGATCCTCGGCGACGTCACCCAGGAGGGCGTCCTGGAGGCCGCCAAGATCCACCGCGCGACCGCGCTGCTCGCGGTGACCAGCGCGGACACCACGAACCTGGAGGCCGCGCTGTACGCGCGGTCCGTACAGCCCGGTCTGCGGGTCGTGCTTCGGCTGTACGACGACGACTTCGCGACCGCCGTGTACCGCACCCTCCGGGCCGCGCACCCGGGGGCGAGCACGCGGAGCCGGAGTGTGACGCATCTGGCGGCGCCCGCGTTCGCCGGGGCGATGATGGGGCGGCAGATCCTGGGGGCGATCCCGGTCGAGCGGCGGGTGCTGCTGTTCGCCGCCGTAGAGGTGCGCGGGCATCCGCAGTTGGAGGGGAAGACGGTCGGGGAGGCGTTCCGGGCGGGAGCCTGGCGGGTGTTGGCCCTGGACACGGACGCCTCCGGCGGACGGCGAGCGGAGTCGGCCGCGGAGGAGGCCTACGAGGACGAACGGGCTTCCGGGCTGGTGTGGGACCTTCCGGACACGTATGTGCTGCGCGACTCGGACCGGGTGGTGCTGGCGGCCACACGAAGGGGGCTCGCGGAGTTGCTGGGGCGGCGGGCAAGACGGGAGCGGGGGGAACGGGCCGGGGCGTAGGGGCTCTGCCCCTGCAACCCCGCCAGGGGGCTCCGCCCCCCGGCCCCCCGGCCTATGCCCACCCACCGCCCGACTCGGTCACTTACCAGCTCCCCAAATGCCTCGCTACGAAGTCCAGCTCCAGCCTCACCTGCTTGATGCGCTCGTCCACCACCAGCGAGCCGTGTCCCGCGTCGTACCGGTACACCTCGTGCACCGCGCCCCGCGCCTCCAGCCGCTTGACGTAGTTGTCGATCTGGCGGATCGGGCAACGCGGGTCGTTGACGCCCGCCGAGATGTACACCGGGGCCTTGACCTGGTCCACGTACGTCAGGGGGGAGGACGCCTCGAAGCGCTCCGGGACCTCCTCCGGGGTACCGCCGAGCAGGGTGCGGTCCATCGCCTTCAGGGCTTCCATCTCGTCGTGGTACGCCGTGACGTAGTCGGCGACCGGGACCGCCGCGATGCCCAGGGTCCAGGCGCCGGGCTGGGTGCCGAGGCCGAGGAGGGTGAGGTAGCCGCCCCAGGAGCCGCCGGTGAGGACGAGGCGGGAGGGGTCGGCCAGGCCGGAGGTGATCGCCCATTCGCGGACCGCCGCGATGTCCTCCAGCTCGATGAGGCCGACCCGGTGCTTCAGGGCGTCGGTCCAGGCGCGGCCGTAGCCCGTCGAGCCGCGGTAGTTGACGCGGACCACCGCGTACCCGTGGTCCACCCAGGCCGCCGGGCCCGCCGCGAACGCGTCGCTGTCGTGCCAGGTCGGGCCGCCGTGGATGTCGAAGACCGTGGGGATCGGGCCGGTCGCGCCCGCCGGCCTCTGGACCAGGGCGTGGATGCGGCCGCCCGGGCCCTCCACCCACACGTCCTCCACGGGGACGGACCCCGGGGACTTCATGCCGGGCGGGTCGAGGACGACCTTGCCGGTCGTCGAGCGGACGGTCGAGGGCTCGGCGGAGGAGGACCAGAGGTACTCCACGCTGCCGTCGGGGCGGGCCGTCGCCCCGGAGACGGAGCCCGCCGGGGTCGGGACCTTGACCAGGTCACGGGTCGCCAGGTCGTAGCGGAAGAGCTCGCTGCGGGCCTCGAAGCTGTGCGCGATGAGCAGCCCGGTGCCGTCCGGGTACCACTCGGCGCTCACGTCGCCGGGCAGGTCCAGGGCGAGGTCGCTCTCCACGCCGCTCGCCACGTCCCACACCAGGGGCTCCCAGCGGCCGCGCCGCTGGTGCCCGATGAGCAGCCGGGTGTCCCCGGCCACCGGCGCGAAGCCGAGGACCTCGAGGCCCAGCTCCTTTTCACCGCCCTTGGTGTCGTCGAGTTCGGCCACCGGCGTGCCGTCGGGGCGCAGGACGCGCAGCGCCGAGTGCATCGCGTCGCCGTGCTCGGTGTGCTCGATCGCGATCAGCGTGCCGTCGTGGGAGAGGTCGCCGACGCCCGCCGACTCGCGGTGCCGGTAGATCTCCACCGGGTCCTCGCCGGTGCGGGCGACATGGATGGTCGTGCCGTCCTCGTCGGTCGAGCGGCCCACGACCGCCGTACGGCCGTCCCGCCCGAGCGCCAGGCCCGCCGGGTACGAGGCCTCCAGCCCCGGCGTGGCGAGCTCGTCCTCACCGCCCCCGAAGGGCTGGCGGCGCCAGACGCCGAACTCGTCGCCGTCCTTGTCGTCGAACCACCACACCCAGGTGCCGTCCGGGGAGAGCACTCCGTCCGTCGTGCCGTTCGGCCGGTCGGTCACCTGGCGTTGCTCGCCCGTCGCGCGATCCCAGGCATACAGCTCGTACGTCCCCGTCGCGTTCGACACGAACAGGGAGCGGTCCGGTGCGTCCTCCGCCCAGTCGGGCAGCGACACCCGGGGCGCCCGGAAGCGCTTCTCCCAGTCCGGCATCTCCTCGTTGCGCTCGGCCGCGGCGGACCCGTTGCTCTCAGTCATGACCCCATACTGCCCGCCCCGACCGACAATGCGCTGACCAGGTCCCCAGCCTGTGGATAACTTCGACCGAACCCCATGGCCGGGCCCCATTGTCAGTGGCGCGGTGCAGACTCTTCGGCATGACCGATCTGCGCAAGACAGTCGAGACATTCTGGGCCACCGCCGAGGCCCGGGACTGGGGTGCGTTCGAGGAGACCCTGGCCGAGGACATCGTGTACACGCTGCCGCAGACGCGGGAGCGGATCAGCGGACGGGAGCGGTTCGTCCGGTTCAACCGGGAGTATCCGGGCGACTGGCACCTGCGCGTCGAGCGGATCGTCGCCGAGGCGGATCAGGTGGTCACCTGGGTCCACTTCACGGTCGGGGAGGAGGAGATGTACGGCATCGGCTTCTTCACGGGGGACGAGAGCGGCCGTATATCCGCCTTCACCGACTTCTGGCCGGAGCCCTACGAGCCGCCGGCCGGCCGGGAACACCTCGTCGAGCGGTACTGACCGCGCGACCCCGCGGCCCGGCCCTCCGCGGCAGCCACGTACCTTTGAAGGCGTGTACCGGTTTCTGCTGACGCCCCGTTGGTGGGGGATCAACGTCTTCGTGCTGCTCGCCATCCCCGTCTGCATCTTCATGGGGTCGTGGCAGCTGAGCCGCTTCGAGGACCGGATGCGGGACCAGCAGACCGTCACCGCCGAGGCCGAGTCCGGCAAGCGGGAGGCCGCCCGTCCACTGTCCGAGCTGCTCCCGGTGGACAAGGCGACCTCCGGAAGGCTCGTCACCGCGACCGGGCACTACGACCGGCAGCTCCTCGTCCCGGACCGCGAACTGGACGACAAGGCGGGCTACTACGTCCTGACGCTGCTGCGCACCGACGGCGGCAAGGCCCTGCCCGTCGTCCGGGGCTGGCTGCCCGGCACCCCCGACCCGGCGAAGGCCCCGGCCGCGCCCACCGGCGAGGTCACCGTCACCGGTGCGCTGCAGGCGTCCGAGACGCCCGGGAGCAACGGCGTCAGTGCGCAGGGCGGGCTGCCGGCCGGGCAGACCGGGGCGATCAGCGCGGCGTCGCTGGTGAACCTCGTGCCGTACGACGTGTACGACGCGTGGGTCACGCTCGCCGAGGCGGACTCCGGGATGACGGCCGTGCCGGCGACGGCGCCGGCGAACACGGGGCTGGACCTGAAGGCGTTCCAGAACCTCGGGTACACCGGGGAGTGGTTCGTGTTCGCCGGGTTCGTGGTGTTCATGTGGTTCCGGCTGCTGCGGCGGGAGATCGAGTTCCTGCGGGACGCGGAGCTGGGGCTGGTGCCGGACGAAGAGCCGGTTGCCGTGGACGTTGGGAGCAAGTGACCCGGGGCAGGTGCTCGGAGGTGGGTCGCACAGCGGGTCGCACGGCCCGGCGCTGACGGCGTGCCGCCCGCGCCCACCGGGGCGGCACGCATGCCCGCGAACCAACGGCCTCCTTACGAAGCCGCCAGCACGCCCGTCCAATAGACCGTCCCCGCACACGCGTTGGACACCGTCGCCGAAACCGACGGCGCTCCGCCCTCCGCCGTGTTCGTGACGGTCACGCTGCCGTCGGCCGTGCCCTCCGTGACCAGCTGGGGCGAGGTGCCGGTCTCGCCGCCGGTGGTGGTGCCGCCGTCGGTGGTGGCGTCCCCGGTGGGCGTCGGGTCGGGCGTGGGGGTGCCCGTGCCGCCGTTCGTGTCGCCGGTCGTGGGGCAGGTCTCCGAGGGCACCCAGGCGAACTTGACGTCGTAGGCCGAACCCGGCTTCAGCACCAGCGAGGCGACCTCGAGGGCCGGGTCGGGCAGTGCGGCCGCCGCGTCCCCGGCGACATGCCGGGCCGTGCCGATCTTGGTGGCGTCCGCCGCGCCGGCCGCGGTCGGGGTGACCGTGCCGGGGCCGACGACCGTGCAGTCGGCGGTGGAGGTGTTGGTGATGCGGAAGGTGCCGTAGACGGTGCCGACGGAGTCGGGGGCGTCGACGCTCTGCGTGGCCGAGCCGAGTTCGGCGGCCGTACAGACGGGGACGCCGACCGTGCTGGTGGCGGAGGGGTCGGCGCCGCTGCTCGCCCCGGCGCCGCTGCCGGTGCCCTTGCCCTTGTCCTGTTCCTTCTGCTCGCCCTTGCCCTTGCCCTCGGTCTTCCCGGCGGAGCCGCCGGAGGTGCTCTCGCCGCCGTCGGGGCCCTTGCCCTTGCCCTGGCCCGCGCCGCCCTGCGCCTGGGAGTAGTGACCGGCCATCGACGGGTCGGCGTCCGCGCCCGTGGAGTTGGAGACGTGCAGGAGGGCCGGGACGGCGGTACCGACGAAGAGGGCCGCGGCCGCCATGCCGACGACGGCCTGCCGCTTGCGTGCGCGCCGGGCGGGGACCGCCTTGCGGAGGTGGTCCAGCGTGCCGTCGCGCGGCTCGATCTCCTGGACCGCCTGGTGCAGCAGGCCGCGCAGTGCCAGCTCGTCCGAGTCGAGCCCGGTGGGGCTCTGGTCGTCGGGGCCGTGGTTCACAGTTCCGTTCCCAGCGTGCGATTGCTTCGGCGTCTGCTCGTCCGACGACTCTGTCGGCTCGCGCCATTCATAGGGCTCGTGGGGGACGTGCAGATGACGCCGCCCGTCGTTGTCTCGGCTCATACCGGGGCCTCCATGGCAACCCGCAGAGCGGCGATGCCGCGCGAGCCGTACGCCTTGACGGAGCCCAGCGATATCCCGAGCGTCTCGGCGACCTGGGCCTCGGTCATGTCCGCGAAGTAGCGCAGCACCAGGACCTCGCGCTGGCGGCGCTGCAGCCCCTTCATCGCCTTGATCAGGGAGTCGCGCTCCAGCAGGTCGTACGCCCCCTCCTCCGCGCTCGCCATGTCCGGCATCGGCTTGGACAGCAGCTTCAGACCGATGATGCGGCGGCGCAGGGCGGAGCGGGAGAGGTTGACGACGGTCTGGCGCAGGTACGCGAGGGTCTTCTCCCGGTCGCGGACGCGTTTGCGCGCGGAGTGGACGCGGATGAAGGCCTCCTGGACGACGTCCTCGCAGGAGGCGGTGTCGTCGAGGAGAAGGGCGGCCAGCCGCAGCAGCGAGCTGTAGTGCGCCTGGTAGGTCTCGGTGAGATGGTCGACGGTCGTGCCGGCGGTCACGGCCTCTTCGGCGCCGTCACGCTGTCCGGGGATGCGGGCGGGCCGCGCTGCGGGCATGGGGGCGATCACCGGCATGCCACCGGACGTGCCGGCCATGCGGGGTCGTAGGGACGGCCGGGGCGGCCGAAGGGCCGTGCCGCGCGTCGCCGCTCTGAAGTCGAGAACCTCTGCCACGCCAGTTGGACACGCTTCCCCCCGTCAGGGTTGTACGCGGCCGACCGTCTTCTGCCAGGCAGCACAACTGACCGTGCGTCAAACGCGCTCATGCCCTACCCGCTCTTCCCCTGTGTCCTGATTGGCCAGGGCGTCCCCACGCCCTGTCAAGCTTCCCCGCGCCCCCGGAGGGCGTTCGCAAAGACGCTCCCCGCCCTCCGCGCGGTTGCGGAGGACGGGGAGCCAAATCTTCGGACGCCGAGGCGGCTCGGTTCAAGTGGTCCGGACCATCGACCGGCTCACACTTCTCATACAGATCCTACAAATGTACGCGGTTTCAGCCAGGACTTTTCCGGCGGTAACCCTTTACCTCAACACGCGTCACACATCAGACCAGCGCACGAGGCCGCTCAGGCGTCACCCGAACTCCGCCGCCACCAGCTCCGCGATCTGCGCGGTGTTGAGCGCCGCCCCCTTGCGCAGGTTGTCCCCGCACACGAAGAGTTCGAGCGCCGTCGGGTCGTCGAGCGCCCGCCGCACGCGCCCGACCCAGGTCGGGTCGGTGCCCACGACATCGGCGGGCGTGGGGAACTCCCCCGCCTCCGGGTTGTCGAAGAGGACGACGCCGGGCGCCGTGGCGAGGATCTCGCGCGCCTTGTGGACGGTGACCTCGCCCTCGAAGCGGGCGTGGACGGTCAGCGAGTGGGTGGTGACGACCGGCACCCGTACACAGGTCACCGCGACGGGCAGCCGGGGCAGTCCGAGGATCTTGCGCGACTCGTCGCGCACCTTCATCTCCTCCGAGGACCAGCCGTCCTCGCGCAGCGATCCGGCCCACGGTACGACGTTCAGCGCGACCGGCTCCGGGAACGGCCCGGTGTTGTCCCCGACGGCCCGGCGTACGTCACCGGGGCTGGTCCCCAGTTCCGTACCGGCGACCAGGGACAGCTGCTGACGCAGGGTCTCGACACCGGCGCGGCCCGCCCCGCTCACCGCCTGGTAGGAGGAGACGACCAGCTCGCGCAGCCCGAACTCGGCGTGCAGCGCGCCGAGGGCCACGATCATGGAGAGGGTCGTGCAGTTGGGGTTGGCGATGATGCCCCGCGGCCGGACCCGGGCGGCGTGCGGATTGACCTCGGGGACGACGAGGGGCACCTCCGGGTCCATCCGGAAGGCGCCCGAGTTGTCCACGACCACCGCGCCCCTGGCGGCGGCGACCGGCGCCCACTGGGCGGCCACCTCGTCGGGTACGTCGAACATGGCGACGTCGACCCCGTCGAAGGCCTCCTCCGTCAGGGCCGCCACCTCGACCTGCTCACCGCGCAGGGCCAGCTTGCGGCCGGCCGAGCGCGGTGAGGCGATCAGACGGATCTCGCCCCAGATGTCCGCGTGCTGGGACAGGATCTGGAGCATGACCGTGCCGACGGCTCCGGTCGCACCCACGACCGCGAGCGTCGGCCTGCCGGTTCGCCCGGCACCCACGGTCATCAGCGGCCAGTGCCCCCGTAGACGACGGCCTCGTCGCTGTCGGAGTCGAGCCCGAAGGCGGAGTGCACGGCGCGGACGGCCTCGGGGACGTCGTCCTGGCGGGTGACGACCGAGATGCGGATCTCGGAGGTCGAGATCAGCTCGATGTTCACGCCCGCGTCGGACAGCGCCTGGAAGAAGGAGGCGGTGACGCCCGGGTTGGTCTTCATGCCGGCGCCGACGAGCGAGATCTTGCCGATCTGGTCGTCGTAACGCAGCGACTCGAAGCCGATCGCGCCCTTCGCCTTCTCCAGTGCGTCTATGGCCTTGCGGCCCTCGGTCTTGGGGAGGGTGAAGGAGATGTCCGTCAGACCGGTGGAGGCCGCGGACACGTTCTGCACGATCATGTCGATGTTGATCTCGGCGTCCGCGACCGCGCGGAAGATCACCGCGGCCTCGCCCGGCTTGTCCGGGACGCCGACGACCGTGATCTTGGCTTCGGAGACGTCGTGGGCGACTCCGGAGATGATGGCGTGCTCCACCTGCTGGTCCCCTTGCGACTCGGGCTTCTCGTTGCTGACCCAGGTGCCCGGCAGTCCGGAGAAGGACGAGCGGACGTGGATCGGGATGTCGTAACGGCGTGCGTACTCCACGCAGCGGTGCAGCAGCACCTTGGAGCCGGAGGCGGCGAGCTCCAGCATGTCCTCGGAGGAGATCCAGTCGATCTTCTTCGCCTTCTTCACCACCCGAGGGTCGGCGGTGAACACGCCGTCGACGTCGGTGTAGATCTCGCACACCTCGGCGTCGAGGGCGGCGGCGAGGGCCACGGCCGTGGTGTCGGAGCCACCGCGTCCCAGCGTGGTGATGTCCTTCTTGTCCTGACTGACGCCCTGGAACCCGGCGACGATGGCGATGTTGCCCTCGTCCAGCGCCGTCCGGATCCGGCCGGGCGTGACGTCGATGATCCGCGCTTTGTTGTGGACCGAGTCGGTGATGACGCCTGCCTGGCTGCCGGTGAAGCTCTGGGCCTCGTGGCCCAGGTTTTTGATCGCCATGGCCAGCAGTGCCATGGAGATACGCTCTCCGGCGGTCAGCAGCATGTCGAACTCACGCCCGGCAGGCATCGGGGATACCTGCTCGGCGAGATCGATCAGCTCGTCCGTCGTGTCGCCCATCGCGGAAACGACCACGACCACCTGGTGGCCGTTCTTCTTCGCTTCCACGATTCGCTTGGCGACGCGCTTGATGCCCTCGGCATCGGCTACGGAGGAGCCTCCGTACTTCTGCACGACAAGGCCCACGTGCGCTCCTCGCTCAGTCTTGTATGTCGGCTCAGTTTAACGAGCGTCCGAAAATCCCTTCCCGGATACCGCATGGTGAGATGTCCGGATGCTCGTTCTCGGACTGCACATGCCCTGGACACAGCACTCACACTCGGAAAAGTGCCACGGGTCACAAGTGATCTATGTGAGTTAAGTTTCAAGCATTAGGGTTCCGCCTGTGCACGTACTTCTCGTCGAAGACGATGAACCGGTCGCCCAGTCCCTGCGCCGCGGTCTGACCCGCTACGGCTTCGAGGTCGACTGGGTCACCACGGGCGCCGCCGCCCTGGCCCACCCCGAGCCCTACGACGTCGTACTCCTCGATCTCGGCCTGCCCGACACCGACGGCCTCGACGTCTGCAAAGCACTCCGCGAGCGCGGGAACGTGCCGATCATCGTGATCAGCGCGCGCAGCGACGAGACGGACCGGGTGGTCGGCCTGGAACTCGGCGCCGACGACTACGTGTCCAAGCCGTTCGGCGTGCGGGAGGTCATCGCGCGGATACGAGCCGTGATGCGGCGCACGCAGCCGCGGGTGGAAGCCGCCGCGGCCGGCCCGGACCGCTACGGCACCCGCCTCACCGTCGACCGCAAGGCCGCCCGCGTCCGCCTGGACGGCGAGGAGGTCGCGCTCGCGCCCAAGGAGTACGACCTGCTGGCCTTCCTCACCGAGGAGCCGGGCGCGCTGATGTCGCGCGAGCAGATCATGGAGGCGGTCTGGGACGCGAACTGGTTCGGGCCGACGAAGACGCTGGACGTGCATGTGGCGGCGCTGCGGCGGAAGCTGAAGGGTGCGATCACGATCGAGGCGGTAAGGGGTGTCGGCTTCCGCCTGGAGATCGCCAACGGCGAGACCTGTGACGGCGCCTGATGAACCGTCAGCTCATCCGCAGCTACATCCTGCTCGTCGCGGTGGCCATCCTCCTGTTCACGGTGCCGGTGGCCTTCACGCTCACCAAGCAGCTGCGGGACGACACCGAGCTGTCCGTCCAGCGCGAGGCGACCACCATGGCGCTGCTGCTGGCCAACGGCGACGAGGCGTCCTGCCAGGCGCTGACGACCATGGCCAGGGCCTACGCCGCCGAGACGAAGGACGAGGTCCAGGTCAGCGCCACCGACAAGTGCGCGGCGGCCGTACCGCGGCCCGGGCAGGACGCGGCGCTGACGAAGGCCCGGGAGGAGGGGCGCTCGACCACCGACTGGGGATCGGACTTCATCTGGGGCCGCGAGCTGGTGATCACGGTCCCCGCGAAGGCTGACGGCCAGGTCGTCGGCGCCGTACGGATCGTCTACTCGACGTCAGGCCTCACCCGCAGGCTGTGGACGATCTGGGGCTTCCGGGCGGGCCTCGCCGTGACGGTGCTCGGTGTGGCGGCATTGATCGGCGCGGTGGTGGCCCGCCGTCTGACCCGCCCCCTGCGCGAACTCAACGGCATGGCCAGCAAGTTCAGCGACGGCGACCTTACCGCACGCTCGCCGGTGACCGGCCCGCCGGAGACCCAGACGCTGGCCCGCACCCTCAACCAGGGCGCGGAACGCCTGGACACCCTGGTCGCCTCGCAGCGCATCTTCGTGGCGGACGCCTCCCACCAACTCCGCACGCCCCTCACGGCCTTGCGGCTGTCCCTGGACAACATCGCGGACGGCGTGGACGACGAGTTCGTCCGGGAGGACGTGGAGCAGGCGACCGCCGAGGTGGTCCGGATGAGCCGCCTGGTCAACGGCCTGCTGGTGCTGGCGCGGGCCGAGGCCAAGGTGACGGCCGCGGAGCCGCTGTCCCTGCCGGACATCGTGGACGAGCGTCTGGCGGTGTGGAGGCCGGCCGCCGACGAGCGCGGAGTCACCGTCGCGCTCAGGGGGAGTGCCGACGGCCGGCTGCTGGTGCTGTCCAGCCCCGGGGCCTTGGACCAGGTGCTGGACAACGTGCTCTCGAACGCCCTGGAGGTGTCGCCCGACGGCGGCACGATCACCGTACGGATGGAGCAGCAGGGCGAGGAAGTGGTGCTGTCGGTTCTCGACGAGGGTCCCGGCATGTCGGATCCGGAGAAGTCCCGCGCCTTCGACCGCTTCTGGCGCGGCCAGGGCCTGACCGGCCGCTCCGGCTCCGGGCTCGGCCTCGCCGTCGTCAAGCAGTTGGTGACGGACGACGGCGGGACCGTGAGGCTCCGGGACTCTCCCCCAGTCTCGGCTTCGCTCGACCGGGGGGACCCCCATGGTCGCGGGCTGTGCGTGGAGATCCGCCTGCGCGCGGCCAACCGTTAGGCCCGCGAGGACTCAGCTCTCCGGCATCCCCGAGGAGTGGTGGTTGACGATCAGCCACTCGCCGTCGATCTTCTCGTACGTGTACGAGTACCGCGCCTCGACGACTCTCTTCGCGCCGGTCTCGGGGTCGGTGAGCGTGAACTCGTAGACGCCGGTGTCGATGGCGGAGTTGCTGTCGAGGACGTCGACGATCGTGTCGATCTTCTTCCCGACCGGCTTGTTCTCCAGGAAGTGGTTGAAGTAGTCGACGATCTCGGCACGGTCGCTGCGGACCTGGTTGGAGACGGTGGGCAGCAGAACCGCGTCCTTCGCGTAGAGGTCCGCCACCTTGTCCGAGTCGCCGGTCTGCAGGGCGGCGTTCCAGCCGTCGAACAGGGCGGCGATCTGCTTCTTGCTCGGCTTCGACCCCGAGTCGGAGTCCGAGCCGGCCAGGCTGACGCCGGCGGTGAACGTACCGACGGCGATGACGGCGGCGGCGGCGACGACGGCGGCGCGCTTGGTTATGGAAGGACGGGTCATCGTGGTCTCCAGCGGTAGTGCGAGGTGGGGGGGTCTCTCCCTCCGCGTTCGGTGCGGTGTGGAGTGACTCCAGACTCTCTTTTCGCTGGTTAGGGCCCGTGCAGCCGAGATACAGCACAGAGCCAGGACTCAGCCAATTCACGCTCCGTACCGCTCCGGTTACGCGGCGCTCCGCCGGCTCCGCAGCAGGCTCACCCCGGCGCCCAGGGACACTACGCCCATCCCGACAGCCGTCATGACGCCCTGCGCCCCGTCCACCACGAACGGCGCGACCGCAGCGACGGCGAGGTTGAAGAGGAAGAGGAACCACAGGACGGGCTTGGAGGAGGGCAGCGACTTCATGACGTTTCCCTTGGGGTGAGGGGCCATCGCCGACCGTTTGTGGCCGTTGACCTTGTGCCCTCAACCATTCCGTCTTCCGACGGCCGCCACGAGGGAGTGCTCTCCCGAACCGATGGTGTAGCGGGCTACACCGTACGAGCCGCTCAGGCGTCGCCCGTCGACACCGAACCGATGTTCCCGCCGGCCGCGACGGACCGCTCCCCGGAGGCGGTGACGGGCCGCCCGCCGGAAGGCGGCGCCGAACCGGGAACGGCCATAGGGGCCACGGCCTGGACACCGTCGCCGGTGACAACCGCCCCGATGCTCCCGCCCGCGGCGACGGACCGCGCACCGCTCGCGGTGACCGACGCGTGCGGGGTTCCAGGGCCTCCCGAGGCTTCCGATGCTCCCGATGAGACGGCGTAAATGGTGAGCGCCAGCCCCACCAACCCCGCCGCTCCCCCGGCCACACTCGCCCACGGATCCGCCGCGTCGACGTCCAGCACGCCCCCCACGACCAGCCCCGCCGCACCCGCGACACAGAGCCCGATCCCCGTCCACATCAACACCCTCGACCGCCCCGTCATACGGCCATCATGACGCCCGGGGCGACCGAGGCGCAGGGGGTTGGCCCGGCGCCTCAGGCCGGGGAGGATGCCGATCATGACGACGAGCGGGTGGGCGGGCGACGTACTGCTGACGGCGATCGTCCTGCTCGGCTCCTCCCTCCAGTGGCTCACCGGCATGGGCTTCGCCCTGGTCGCCGTACCCGCGCTGGTCCTGCTGCTCGGACCGGCCGAGGGGGTCGTCCTGGCCAACTGCGCCGCCGGGGCAATCAGCGTCGTGGGGCTGGTGGGCGGTTGGCGACAGGTCCGGTGGGCGGCGATGCTGCCGCTGTGCGTGGTGGCGGCGTGCACGGTACCGGCGGGGACGTGGGTCACTCGTCAACTTCCGGAACCGGTACTCCTGTTGGCCATGGGCGGCCTGGTGACCGTGGCCGTGCTGCTGGTGATGCGGGGCGCGCGGGTACGGGCACTGCGAGGCACCGGGGGCGCCCTGGCGGCCGGCGCGGCCGGCGGTTTCATGAACGCGGCGGCGGGCGTGGGCGGCCCGCCGATTTCCCTGTACGCGGTCAACGCGGGCTGGACGGTATGGGAGTTCGTGCCGAACGCGCAGTTCTACGGGGTGGTCGTGAACGCGTTCTCCGTGGCGTCGAACGGGGTGCCGGAGTTGAGTGCGGGGCGGTGGGCTTCGGTCGCGGGGGCGATGGTGGCGGGCGGGGCGATCGGCAGAGGGCTCGCGGGGCGGATGTCCGAGGAACGAGCCCGGCTGCTGGTGTTGTCACTGGCGTTGGCGGGTGGGCTTGTGGCGGTGGGGAAAGGAGCGTGGGGGCTCTGACAGCGGGCGGCGTTCAGTCGACGAACTCTTTGAGCGGCTCGGTGTCCAGCGTGACGTTCACAGGCTCCGGGAGCTTCACCGTCGCGCCGAAGGGCAGCTTCTCCGCGTGCCGGTACCGGCCGTCCTCCGGCTGGTTGAACACGACGACGGAGCAGTCGTCGCGGTCGATGAGGAGGTAGACGGGAATGCCGGCGGCGGCGTAGCCGTCGGGCTTCTCGACGCGCGAGAACCGGTCCGTTTCCGGATCGCGTGCCGTGACCTCGACTGCCATGAGCACGCCCGCCGGGTCGCTCCAGTCGCCGTGTCCGACGAAATGCCGTCCCGGGGCGAGCACACCGTCCGCACGCGCCCGCCCCATGCCGTCGGCCTCCGTCTGCAAGCCGCGGTATGCGTAGAGCCACAGGCCGCGCGCCTGCCCTGCCCACAGCCTCTGCAACCGGGCGATGATCTCGCTGCGGTTGCCGTCCGGCCCACGCTTCACCGTCAGCCGACCCTCGATGAACTCCAGCCACACGGTCTCCGGCGCCCGGCGTGCGAGTTCCTCGAAGTCCTCAACCAGCATTTGGCGTTCATTCCTGGTCACGGTCGGTCGACGAGGATTCGCTTACGACCCGCGCAGTCGGCCAGGGCCCGGATGTCTTCCAGGTCGTCGGTGAAGATCGGCGCCTCGTCGTAGGCGATGGATGCCAGGACGACACTGGCGTCGATCACGTCGGACGTCTTGTTCTTCTGGCAGAGCACTGCCGCCGCCTTCGCCAGGGCTTCGGTGAACGGCAGCACCTCGCACCCATGGAGCACACGATGGAGTGCCGCCGCCTTCGGGCGCGAGTCCCAACCTTGCGCGAGAACCCCCGCGGGAACGATGGGGATCTTCCCTCTGCCAAGCATCCTGTAGTGCTGGCGCAGGAACGCCTGGTCGTTCTTGGCGGCAGCGATCAGTGCGCCGATGTCATAGACGATGTGGCTCATGCGCTGCGACGGTCCTCTCGCGATTCTCCGAAGAGGGCGTCGATCCTTGCATCGGCTTCCGCCATCTCCTCAGGCGTCGGCCATCCGTGCTCTTCAAAGTGCTCCTCCATCGCCCGCAGC
The DNA here is from genome assembly GCF_059026085.1 of Streptomyces sp. a15. NCBI lineage: Bacteria > Bacillati > Actinomycetota > Actinomycetes > Kitasatosporales > Streptomycetaceae > Streptomyces > Streptomyces sp. A15. Next base: position 30,508 of record NZ_JBWLKM010000050.1, read on the forward strand.
CCCTCACGGATAATGCGGCGCTTGTCGAGGTACTGCTCCAGTGCCCGGCTGACCACCGCCGAGATCTGCTCGTCCTCGGCCTCGGCGTACTGCCGCAGCGCCTCGCCGAGCTCGGCATTGAGACTCACGCTGAACTTCACCTTCTCTGCCATATTACGAATGTAATCCGGAACTGCTGCTGGAACCACCGTCACGGGTTCACGGGTTCACGGGTTCACGGTTTCCAGCGCCTCGGCGGGAGTCCGTTCGCGATGCGGTCGCGGTTGTCCCGGTAGTGGTAGAAGACGCGGTCCTCGATGGGCACGGGACGGAACGTGTCCGGGACGGGGCCTCCCGTGGCGCGCTCCAGCTTCCGCTTGAGGAAGTAGGCGGACGTGACGCCCAGGTGGGCGATCTCGGCGAAGCCCTTCGCGATGTCCGCGTCGGCCATCGGGTTCTCCGCGTCCTCCTTTCGGCAGTCCTCGCAGATACCCCGGTCGATCTTCACCGTGCGTTCGTCCTGGTCACAGGTGGCGCAGGCCATGATCACCCGTGTGACACGGCCACGGATGGGGCCGGTCGGGGCAGCGGCGGTGTCGTCCTTCTGAGGGGGCATCTTGGCCTCCAGTCGCTTGCGGGCGAATCCGCCCGGGTTGGTGACGGTGGATGGGAGCCCGTCGGTCAGGGCTCGGGTGATGTCGTTCGGCGTCGCGCCACGGGACAGCCACTCCGCGGCGAGGGATTCGAGGGACCGGCAGTCGGTTTCGGAGAGAGGCATACGAGGGTCGGCCGCGCGGAGCTGGGCGAGGGTGAGGTACCCGATGCTGGGCTCTTCCCGAGCCGGCCCGTCGTCCGGTACGGCTTCGGCGTCGACGTCGGCTTCCGGGGCCGGTTCGTCGGTCCGAGCCAGGCCCGGACGGTAGTCCTGCGTCACGTCCTTGCCGTGCCGCTCCCGCGCGAACTCCGCCCACCACTGGGCCGACCTGGGCGTACGCGACCAGTACGTCCGCGTCACCCACCGCATCGAGTTGTCCGCGAGGGTGATGTGTTCCTTGATCCAGCGCAGGTGGCCGGCCTCGGTGAGGTGGTTCAACGACGTACGCATCGCCTGCTGGCCGTAACGGGGATGTTCCGCCGCGAGCACCTTGTGGCCCATCGCGTGGCCGTCGTCGAGGTGGTCGATGAAGACGGCGACCTCGGCGTCACGCGGGAGCAGATGTGCGAAGTCCGGGTCGGCGTGCGGGTCTTCGTCACCCGCGGAGCGTTTTCCGTAGCCCGTTTTGGCCATGGGGTGCGACGGGGACGGCAGGGCGGGACTAAGGTTGGCGTAAGCCACGATCGACTGCTTTCGATCCGTAGGGCTAGGCCCCGGAGCCGGTGTTGGCGCACCGACCGGGGCCGATCTATTGCCGCGAACCTAGAGCGGTTTTACTCTCCGGCGCAAGCTGGTCACGGAACGTCACCCATTCGAGGTACGACGCCTCAACTCACGTACAGACATGGTTGGTTGGGTTGGATTTCAACCAAACCAAGAACTCAAAAACCCATGGGAAGAGCTCGGAGCCCGAGGCTCAAGCTCCGGGCTGAACTGCGGAAATGAACGCCTCCCAGACGGGCGCGGTGAGGTGGAGCTCGGGGCCTGAGGGGACCTTGGAGTCGCGGATGTGGATGCGGGTGGAGAACGCGACTTCGACGCAGGCGCCGCCTTCGGAGTTGCTGTAGCTCGACTTGAACCACGTCAACTGATCGTCACTCATGGCTGATCCACCATCCGCTCGATGAAACGGGCCGACTCATCGGGACTGAGAGCCTGCGCGCGGATCATGCTAAGCATCTCGCTCGCCCGGCTGACAACCTTCGGATCGGCAGAGAGCGAACTCGACAACGCCCCTTCCGTGAAGGCGAACCGCTCGTGGTCTCGGGTCTCCAACAGGACCATGGGGCCCATGAGCGCCGGAGCGATGGCACGTTCGAGAGGAAGCACCTGGATCACGACGTTGTTCAGGCGAGTCACCTCCAGCAGGCGGCCCAGTTGTTCAGCGTCCACCTGCGGGCTGCGCAAAGCGGCCTCGTAGAGGATGAAGCTCAGGGCCACGGGCGGCTTACGTCCGGTGAGGATCGTCTGCCGCTCCATGCGTGCCGCGATCCGCTCTTGAACCGTCTCCTCGTCCAGAAGGGGGACGTGGTTCTCGATGAGGGCCGTCGCGTACGTCTTCGTCTGCAAGAGCCCCGGGATATAGGTCACTTCGTACCACCAGAGGCTGATGGCTTCCATCTCGCGCTGCATGAAGTCCAGGGCTCCAGCCGGAAACCTCTCCCTCTGCAAGTACTCCTTGGCCGCGCTCAGAAACCCCTCCGCCCGGCACAACTCGTCCGCCACGTCGAGCACCCGCGGCGTCGGCATCCGTACGCCCTGCTCCATGGACTTGATGGTGTCCGGCGAGTAGTTGGAGGCGGCGGCGAGTTCCTCGCGGGTGATGTCCGCCTTCGTGCGCCAGCGCTTCATCTGGTTGCCGCTGTACCGCCAGGCCACAGGCGGCTGGGAGCTGACGTTGTACTGACCCGACACAGCACGCACCTCCGACGGATACACCCCGGCGTGTATCACCTCAGTCACTACCGAGCGTAGCCTCGCGGACGCCACCGTGTGACCATGACGAACGCAATTCACCGCCCCGACTGGATCCCCGCCTCCGGCCACCAACTCCGTCTCGCCGGCGTGTACTTCGATGCCGTACGGATCGAAGGCGTACGAGGCGAAGTGGTCGCCGAGCGGATCATCGAGGCGGCGGACGGGGACGCGGGGCCGGTCGTGTGCGAGGCCTCCGGGTTCCGGTGGATGTACTTTCTGCTGGCGCCCGGGGAGGTGCGCAGGCACAGCTGGCCGCTCGGTGTGCAGCGGTTCGGGAGCAGAGGGGACCGCGCCCTCACGTACATCGGGATCCCCGCGCTCGACGGCAACACGTGGCCCCTGCGCTGGTACAGCGAGCCGACGCCGACGACGCCGTACGTCCGTGCCGACCAACTGCTTGCCCTGCTCACCAGTTGACGCTCCGTACCCGTACGGTTACGCCGCGCTCTGCCAGCTTGGCTGGTTTTGCCGAACTCGTTACCGCCGCTGGAGAGACGTGATCCACGGTGATACCAATTGTCATGGGCAGCCATACAAGGCGCACCATAGGCAGCATTTTGATGCCTTATTCCATTTTGCGTCGCCATTCCCTAAAGGTTCGACCTGGGCGGCTTGGGCTTCTCTTGGGACTGCCACCTCGCTGACTCTCTGACGGTTCATCACCTGACGGCATGTGACTCGACAAAGAGCCCGATCCCGACGTGCCGGGCCACGCACGGTGATCAGCTCCCAAGGGTGGTCAAGCGCCTTTTCCGCCAGCTTCGTTGATGTCGCCGGCTCCCTTCCTGCTGGGACCCGGTCGACGAGCAGGCGAATGTCATGCTCGCGATCGCATATGTGGGATCTGTGAACAGTCAGTGGTGAGCTGACGTCGATAAAAGGAGTGCGCGATGCGGTTGCGCATGTTCAACAGCAGGCTGAGACCTTTGCCTGGTGGCAGCGGGACAGCGCTGGTGGTCACCGGGGCTCTGGTCTCGACCTTCCTCGGTACGGCGGTTTCCGGTACGGCGGTCGCCGCCCCGGCCGTCGCCGCCCCGGCCAGGGGCAGAGTGAAGGCCGTAAGTGCCCGCCCCGATGCGGTGGCGGCGATGATGGCCGCACGCAAGCAGCACTCACGGGTAGAGGTACTCGGTGACCGGACGGACGCCTCGCAGACGTTCGCCGACCCGAACGGGTCGTTCAGCTACTCGGTCTCGGCGCAGCCGCGCTGGGTGAAGCGTGGCGGTTCGTGGAAGTCGTTGGACGCGACCTTGACCTGGACCCACGCGCACACCGTGGTCCCCGCCCTCTCCGAGTCGCCCCTGGTGCTGTCGGGAGGCGGCAGCGGTCCGCTGGCCACGATGACGGTCAACGGCCGGAAGATGTCGGTCAGCTGGCCGTCCGTTCTGCCGAAGCCCAGGATTTCCGGCGCGACCGCCACGTATGCGAACGTCCTCCCCAGCGGGGTGGATCTCGAGGTCACGGCTACGCCCGCGGGCGGCGTGGAAGAGACACTGATCGTCAAGGACCCGAAGGCCGCCGCTGATCCGGCGCTGGCGAACCTGACGCTGGCTACGGCCACCAGCGGCGGAACGAAGCTCTCGGCCGACGCGGGCGGCAACCTGACGTTCAAGGACCGCCATGGCCGGGCGCTGATCACCTCCCCGGCACCGGTCATGTGGGACTCCAGCACGACCACATCGGCCGCACCGGCCACACCGGCCACACCGGCCACACCGGCCGCGCCGACACACGCCGGAACGCGTGTGGCAGCACCCGAGTCCCCCGCGGCTCTCTCAAAAACCTTGTCCAGCGTCCGAGGTCCAGGCGTGCGGGCGCGGGTGGCGCGGGTGGGAGTGAGGCTGGCGGGACACCGGCTGGCGCTGACGCCGGACCGCGCGTTGCTGACGGGCAGGACGACGACGTACCCGGTGTTCATCGATCCGGCGTACGTTCCCCATCCGGCGTCCGGGTCGACCTTGCAGTACGACGAGGTCCAGCAGGCCTATCCGACCGTGTCCAACTACGACGCGGCACCCGGCAGCGGCCTGGCCGTGGGCTACCAGGGCTTCTCGTCTCCGACGGGCATCGAGCGGACGTTCTACAACCTGAGTGTCCCCTCGTCGGTCTTCGGCGCGCACATCGTCTCGGCCAAGCTGAACACCACCGTGACCTACGCGGCGGCGTCCGGTTCCAACTCGACGACGGTCGGGGCGTTCTCCACCGGATCCATCAGTTCCTCGACCACCTGGAACACCCAGCCGGCGAAGTCGACCGGGGCCTCCAACCCGAACTACCCGAGCGCGAACGGTTCGGCGACGTTCACCACGACAAGCTCCAGCCCGAACCTGCCGGTCTCCTTCGACGTGACCTCCGGCATGCAGGACATCGCGAACATCGATCTCAACCACTGGACGCTGGGCCTGTACAACGCGACCGAGACCAACGACGTCGACCTCGTCCGGTTCGCCGCGAATCCCACGTTCTCCATCACCTACAACAACCCGCCGGCCACGCCGTCCAACCTGTCGATGACGCCGTCGAACACGGTCGGCTCGACGGCATACACATCGACCGGCACTCCGACCTTCTCGTCCTCGGCCACCGACGCCAACAGTGACACGGTGCGACTGGACTACCAGGTCCTGTCCGGAACGACGGTCAAGGCGTCCGGGAGCACCGCGTTCGTCACCGCCGGCACCGCCGCCACCTGGAAGCCGACGACCGCCCTGGCCGACGGCGCCTACACCTGGCAGGTACGCGCCTACGACGGTGCGGACTACTCGGCCTGGACCACCGCCAGGTCGTTCACGATCGACACCACCACACCGCCCGCGCCCAGCATCTCCTGCCCGGGCTACCCGGCCGACACCTGGACCGCGGCGGCGGGCGGTGGTGTCACCTGCACGCTGACCGACACGGCCAGTGACACCTACGCCTACACCTGGGGTCTCGACAACGACCCCGGAAACTGGACCACCGGCACGTCGCCCACCATCACCATCAACCCCTCCGCCGGGTTCCACACGCTGTGGGCGCGCGACCACAACAACGCCAACACCGCGGGACCTGCGGGCTATTACTCGTTCGGCGTCGGATCAGCCGGCATGACCGCGCCCGACGATCAGGCCACCACCTCCACCACCTTCCCCCTCCAGGCCACAGCGCCGCCGGGCTCGACGAAGGTGACCTTCCAGTACCGCAAGGGCACCTCCGGCTCCTTCACCACCATCCCCGCCGGCGACGTCACTAACGGCTCATCGGCGATCACCTGGCCGGTGAGCGCGACCAGTGGATCCAGTGATGTCCAGTCGCCCGCGCTGACGTGGAACGTCACGCGCACCCTCAACGACGACGGACTGCTCCAGATAGAGGCGGTCTTCACCGACTCCTCCGGCAACAACCCCGCCACCACCCCGCCGGTCGGCGTCACCCTCGACCGCATCGGCACCGGCGCCGACTTCGGCACCACCGAGGTGGGCCCCGTCACCGTCGGCCAGCAGTCGGGCAACGCATCCGTCACCGCGAGCGACGTCGCCATCGCGAGCTTCGGCAGCGGCCTTGGCGTCACCCGCACGTTCAACTCGCTGGCGCCCGCGGTGCCGTCCCTCTTCGGTCCCGGCTGGACCACCAGCCTCCCCGTACAGGGCACCAGCGCGACCTGGTCCTCCCTCACCAACTCCACCAGCTACGCCACCCTCACCGGCGCAGACGGTTCCAAACTGACCTTCGCCACCATCGGCACCGACGGCAGCGGTCTCACCACCTACAGCGCGCAGGGACCGGCCGTCGCCGCGGGCCTCACCCTCACCAAGAAGTCCGGCGTCTTCACCCTCGCCGACACGACCGGCGTCGTGACCACCTTCACCACTCCGGCGGGCGGCACCGCGGGTACCTACCTGCCCACCGTGGTCACGCAGGCCGGCGGCGACAACACCGGCTACGTCTACGACGCCGTCAGCTCGGACAGCGCCTACGGCAAGCCGGTCCTGGTCGTCGCCCCGGACGCCGACGTTCCCGCCGGCACCTCCCCCACCTCCTCCTGCCCGAACCCGCCGGCCGCCAGTACCTGGGACGCCGGATGCCGGGCCCTGAAGCTGTCCTACGACGCGACCACGGGCAACGTCTCGGAGATCGACTTCGTCAGCTCCGACGGCACCACCCTCACCCAGACCCCGGTCGCCGACTACACCTACGACTCCACCGGCCGGCTGAAGTACGAGTGGGACCCGCGCGTCAGCACACCGCTGAAGTCGATGTACCTGTACGACGAATCCGCGTCGGACTCGGACTACGGCCGCATCACCGCCATCTATCCCGCCCAGGACCGGGGTCAGCCGAGCAACGTCCTGCAGCCCTGGACACTGTCGTACGACTACACGCCCGGGGACGCCAACTTCGGCAAGGTCGTCTCGGTGACCCGTACCCACAACGCGGCCAACGGCTCAGGCGCCGCCAAGAGCGTCATCGCCTACAGCGTCCCGCTGACCACCGCCGCCGGCGGCCCCCTCACCATGGACGCGGCCACCACCGCCACGTGGGGGCAGGAGGACACCCCGGTCTCCGCCGTGGCGATCTTCCCGCCCGACCATGCCCCCACCTCCAGCCCACCCTCGGACTGGACCTACGCGCAGATCCTGTACTACGACGCCAACGGCCGCCAGGTCAACGAAGCAAGCTACGACAACGGCTGGAACGTCAACACCACCGAGTACGACCAGTACGGCAACGACATCCGTGACCTGAGCGCCGCCAACAGGGCCACGGCCCTCGCCGCCGGCTCCACGTCGGTGACCGTCGCCGGCCAGCTCGACACCGAGTCCGTCTACTCCGCCGACGGATCGGAACTGCTCGACACCTACGGCCCGGCCCACCAGGCGATGGCCGCCGGCGTCCTGCAGACCGTACGCACCCACACCCACGACGTCTACGACCAAGGCGCCCCCAACAGCGACAAGGACGCAGGCGGAAACCCGTACCAGCTCAAGACCAGCGAGACCGTGACGGCCGGCCTCGGCGCCGGCGCCCCCGGCTCCTCCGACGTCGACGCCCGCACCACCCAGTACCTCTACAGCAACGGCACGGACACCACCGGCTGGACCCTGCACACTCCGCTGCAGACCGTCACCGACCCCGGGACCGGCCACCTCAACATCACCAGCACCACCGTCTACAACGAGAACAGCTCCCTCTACGGAGGAGAGTTCCTTCCCGTCGAAACCCGCCTGCCCAGCAACACCGGCGGTGGGGGCGCCGGCACCACCCGCACCGTCTACTACACCGCGGGCAGCAACAGCGCCGACTCCGGCTGCGGCAACAAACCTGCCTGGGCCAACCTCATCTGCAAGACCCAACCCGCCGCCCAGCCCAACACGTCCGGCCTCGCGAGCCTTCCGGTCACCACCTACACCTACAACGTCTACCTGCAACCACTGACCAAGACCGAGACGTACACCGAGGCCGACGGCACCACCGCCACCCGCACCACGACCACCACCTACGACGCGGCCGGACGTACGACGCGCAGCACCGTCTCCACGACCGGAACCGGTATGGGATCCGCGGTGGCTCCGACCAAGACCGTCTACAGCTCCACGACGGGCCTGCCCATCGATCAGCAGAGCCTGGACACCTCGGGAAACCCGACGGCGGACCTGGCAACCACCTACGACGACTTCGGCGACCCCAGCAGCTACGCGGACGCCACCGGAAGGGTCACCAACTACACCTACGACCTCGCGGAACGCGTCGTCGGCCGAAGCGACAGCGGTGACACCACGACCTACGGCTACAACGGCGGGACCGTGCACGACGGCAGTCTCACCAGCGAGACGGACACCCGTGCCGGGACCTTCGGCGCCGCCTACGACCCGGACGGCAACCTCGTCACCGAGACCTACCCCGGCGGCACCACGGCGACCTACACGTTCGACGCGACGGGCGCCGCGACCGCGTTGGCCTACACGAACAGCAACTGGTCCGGTTCGCTGACGGATTCCGTCCAGACCAACGACGCCGGAGACTGGACCAACCGCTCGGAGCTGTCCACCACCAAGACGTACAGTTACGACGCGGCGGACCGGCTGTCCGCCGTAGCCGACACCCAGTCGGGCCAGTGCGCCACGCGCGCCTACGGCTACGACGCCGATTCCAACCGTACGAACCTGACGACGAGCGCCCCGAACCCGGACGGCACGTGTCAGACCAGCACCAGCTCCACCGAGAACCACGCCTACGACGCGGCGGACCGGATCACCGACACGGGATTCACCTATGACACGCTCGGTGACATCACGACCACCCCGTCCGTCGACGCCGGAGGCTCCGGCGACCTGACAGCCGGCTACTACGCCAACGGACTGCTCGCGAGCCAGACGCAGGCCGGCAGCTCCACCAACTGGACGCTGGACCCGACGGGTACGCGCGTCTCCACCACCACCGTGGCGAGCAGCGGCATCACCTTCACCAACGACTACGCCAACCAGTCCGACAAGCCGGACCTGATCACCGCGTCCAACGGCGCGTGGACGCGCAACGTACTGGGCCCGGACGACCATCTGGCCGCCACAGACACCGCATCGGGTGTCTCCCTGCAGCTGATGGATCTGCACGGCGACCTCATGGCCACGGAGGACGTCGCGAGCAACTCCGTTACGTCCACCTCCACATACACCGAGTTCGGGCTGGTGGAAGCGGGCACAGCGGCCTCGTACGGATGGGCGGCGGGCGCCCAGCGTGCGGGCACCGGCCAAGCCGGTCAGATCCTCATGGGCGTGCGAGGCTACAACCCCTACCTGGGCCGCTTCGACCAACGCGACCCCGTCCCCGGAGGCGGCGCCAACGCCTACGACTTCGCCGACCAGAACCCCGTGGGCAACAGCGACATCTCCGGGCGCTACACCTTCCGGCACGGCCACGTCACGTGCGGGTACACCACCTGCACCTTCTACCTGAGCCACTGGGGAAGCAACCACCTGTACAACCTGATGGCGGACTGGGGCTGGACCACCGCGGCCGTAGGCGCGGCAGTCGGCGCCCTGCTGGGGCTGGTCATGTGTGAGGGCAACGGGTACTGCGCGTTGGCCATCGGCTCCTACTTCGCCATCATGACGTCGGCCATCATCGATGCGGCGGACCGCGCCCACAATCACCACATCTGCTTCGCGATGAAGACCACGTACCCCACGTACACCCCGATCGGGTACATGTTCATCCCCCTCTATCCCGAAGCGGTGGGAGGAAGAAATTGCTGGTGACCAGAGAAGACGACGGAGTAAGGAGCATGGTGATGTTCGGAATCGCCATGCTGGCCGCGCAGTTCTCGTTCCTCTTCCTCTCCCTGACCGTCCTTCTGTTCCTGGAAGGGGTGTTCTTCTACCCCGTTCCCCAGGCCGGAGCACACGCTCTGGAGAGGGCTCTCATCGCGGCCGCCGTGCTCTCAGCAGTGGCCACCGGAGCGCACTTCGTACGAGTACACCGGACGCGGCGACTCACAGCGGCCTCGCTGCGGTCGGTCCACCGCGTCACGTTCAGCTCGGCCAAAGCCGCCGGACACGGTGATCAGGGTGATCGCGTCTTGGCATCCATCCGGTCCGTGCCGGGCGTAAGAGGGGTGACGCCCTCCCGCTCGGGTTCCTGGGAGATCGACCTGGGTGCGAGTGTCCGACTGGTCGCGCGCATCACTGTCAGCGTGGCGCGGGAATCGATCGTTCTCGAGGCCGCACCACGGCATCCGCTGCTCTTCCCGGGCAGCCCGCCGCGGATGAAGAAGATCGCTTCGCTGATCTCCGGCATCCAGAGCAACCTGTCGCGGAGAGACTGAGTGAATCCGTTCGCCCTTGAGCCGAGACGGCTCAAGGGCGAACGGGCAAACAGCCTCGGCCGTTACTTGGCCTGGTGGAGGCCCAGCGGGCCCCCGATCTCCTCCGCCATCACGCGGCCCGCCTCGAACTCAAGGGTCTCGTCGCCCATCGCCTGGTCCGTGTCCAGGCCGTCGAGCTCCTCCAGGGGCTGGTTCAGGCGGACGTGGGCCACCACCGACTGGAGTGCGCGCAGGGCCGCCGACGCCGTGGAGCCCCAGTTGGAGAAGTAGGAGAACTGCCACCACCACAGGGCCTCCGAGGTGCGGCCGGCCTTGTAGTGGGCCATGCCGTGGCGGAGGTCGGTGATGACGTCGGTGAGGTCGTCGGAGATGCGGGCGGGGACGGGCGCCTTGCGGGGCTCGTAGGGGTCGAAGACCTCGGAGTAGACGTCGATGGGCTCCAGGAGGCGGGCGAGGTTCTCCCGCAGGTCGTCCACGTCGCCTTCCGGGCCGAGGTCCGGCTCGTAGCGCTCGTCGGGGACGATGTCCTCGTGCGCGCCGAGGCGGCCGCCGGCCAGGAGGAGCTGGGAGACCTCCAGGAGGAGGAAGGGGACCGCCGAGTCCGGCTCGTCACCCTTCGCGACCTCCGTGACGGCCACCAGGAAGCTCTCGACCTGGTCCGCGATCTGGACCGCGAAGTCGTCGGGTTGCTGGGCTGTCGCGTGCAGCGTGGCGTCAGACATCTAGAAGTCGTCTCCCCTCGAAGGCGCGGCCGAGAGTCACCTCGTCCGCGTATTCCAGGTCGCCACCCACCGGGAGGCCGCTGGCCAGGCGGGTGACCCTGAGGCCCATGGGCTTGATCATGCGGGCGAGGTACGTGGCCGTCGCCTCGCCTTCGAGATTCGGGTCCGTGGCGAGAATCAGCTCGGTGACCGTGCCGTCGGCGAGGCGGGCCAGGAGTTCCCTGATCCGCAGGTCGTCGGGGCCGACCCCCTCGATCGGGCTGATCGCGCCGCCCAGGACGTGGTACTTGCCCCGGAACTCGCGGGTGCGCTCGATCGCCACCACGTCCTTCGGCTCCTCGACCACGCAGATGACGGTCAGGTCGCGGCGGGTGTCGCGGCAGATGTTGCACAGCTCCTCCTGTGCCACGTTGCCGCAGGTCGCGCAGAAGCGGACCTTCGCCTTGACCTCCATCAGGCACTGCGCGAGGCGCCGTACGTCCGTCGGTTCCGCCTGGAGGATGTGGAAGGCGATCCGCTGCGCGCTCTTGGGACCGACGCCGGGGAGCCGCCCCAGTTCGTCGATGAGGTCCTGGACCACGCCTTCGTACAACGGACTGCCCGTCCTTCCGTGCTTGCTGGGGGTCCTTCTGTACGTACGGTAGTTGGCCGATGCCCGTCTTAGTAAGGCAGGTCGGCCCCCGGTTTCGGTCGGCCCACGGTTTCCGGGACGTCAGAACGGCAGGCCTGGGATACCGCTGCCGCCGCCGAGGCCCTGCGCCAGCGGGCCGAGCTTCTGCTGCTGGAGCGTCTGCGCGTTCTCGTTGGCCGCCTGTACGGCCGCGACGATCAGGTCGGCGAGGGTCTCGACCGTCTCTTCAATGGATGCAGCCTCCGGGTCCACCGCCTTCGGGTCGATCTTCAGCGCGCGAAGTTCGCCGGCGCCGGTGACCGTGGCCCGTACCAGGCCGCCGCCCGCCTGGCCGTCGACCTCGGTCCTGGCGAGTTCCTCCTGCGCGTTCGCCAGGTCCTGCTGCATCTTCTGGGCCTGCTGCAGCAGCTGCTGCATGTTGGGCTGGCCACCACCGGGGATCACGATCAGCTCTCCTTGGTCGGTACGGGTGTCCGTTCGGGTTTCCCGTTCGGGTTTCCCGTTCGGGATTCCCGTTCAGGTTTCCCGTTCGGGTTTGCCGTTCAGCACGAGCCTACGTGCTCCACGCAGCCATCGCCCCAGCACTCTTTCGAGTGAGTGGGCCGGGAATCCTATACCTGATCAAGGGCCTCTTCCGAGCGGAAAAGAGGCGAAAGCTACACCTTCGCCACCCATTGGGCGCTAGGAAGGGTAGCGGCGCGTCAGCATCAGGCGTCACGGTGTGACGCGGACTGTGTCACGCAACGTGATCGGTTGGGATGAGGGTAGGGAGTGCCGGGTGGGTCAGCCGGAGATGCAGCCCGAGGGTCCTCCTCAGGACGGGCGGGGTGAGGGTGCGGCCGGGCTGCGGCCGGGCGATCTGACCGGGCGGGCGTTTCCGCTCGGGGACTGGGGGGAGCCCGCCGTGCGGCTGGACGAGCTGTACCGGTGGGTGGAGCGGGGGGCGCTGGAGACGGCGTCCTGGTATCTCGCGGACCGGGTGTGGAAGCGGCGGGGGGCGCGGGGGTTGCGGGCGGGGGCGGCGGGGGGTGCGGTGGCGGGGGCCGCGTTGCCGCTGCTGGACATGACGGGGGTGGTGGGTGGCGTCGCGCCCTGGGGGTATCTCTCGCTGCTGCTGGGGGTGGCGTGCGTGGCCGTCGACCGGTTCTTCGGGGTGACGTCCGGCTGGATAAGGGACGTGGCCACGGCTCAGGCCGTGCAGCGACGGCTTCAGGTGCTTCAGTTCGACTGGGCCTCGGAGTGTGTGCGGGAGGTGTTGGGGCCGGCGGACGGGACGGCGAGTGAGGCTGCCGAGCGGTGTCTGGGGGTGCTTCGGCGGTTCTCCGAGGACGTGACGGAGCTGGTGCGGACGGAGACGGCGGACTGGATGGTCCAGTTCCGGACGGGTGCGGCGCCGCTCGGTATCCAGTCGGCGGTGGTCGTGGGGCAGCGGACGGACTCAGGGGCTTCTCAGGGGCGGTTTCCGTTGCCGCCGGGGGCGGGGGCTCGGCCGAACATGCCTCGGCAGCGGCCGCCGGAGCCGCGGTGACGGGGCGTGTGGTGGTTGGCGTGGGATTTTCCTCGCCCCCGCCGCCCCTACCCGTCCCATCCCCAGGGGCGCTGCCCCTTCGACCCCGCCAGGGGCTCCGCCCCTGAACCCCGCCTGGGGACTGCCGTCCCCTGCACCCCCCGAATCGTGAGGTGTCACCGTACGGCTGTGCGAGGCGGGATTCCGGCCCGGTCGGCGGAAGTTCGCCTGACGTTCAACGACGTGCAGGAGAAGGGGATTTGGTCACTGCCGGGTGTACGTCAGCCTCTCGTCCGTGCCCGTGTTCGTGCGCTCCAGCGAGCCGTCCGGCAGAAGGGTGATCTCGGTCGGCGCTCCCGGAGAACAGGACGAGCGCGGCTCGCCACTGGTGACCGTGGACGGGCCGATGCTCAACGGGCCCTCGCCGCTCGGCTCTTCGGCCAGGTCCGCCTGGAAGACGCAGTGGTACGTGCCGTTCGCGGTGGGGCCATCGGCGACGAGGAACAGGACCGTGTCGCCCGTCTCGCCCTGCCGCAGGGTCAGTTCGCGGGTGTGCAGGCCGTCGGCGTTGTCGATCGTCGTGGTCCAGGTGCCGAGGTAGTCGGCGGGGATCGCGCCGTCGGACGGCGGGGCGGAGGTCGTCGGCTGTGAGGGAGACGGTTGTTCTTCGGGCGTGCTCCGGCCGGGAGTCGTGGGCGCGGTCACGGAGGGGGTGGTGGTTCCCCCGGCTGCCGCCTCGTCGCCGTCGCCGTCGCCGTCACCGCTCAGCAGGGCGTAGACCGAGCCGCCGGCGGCCAACGCGACGACCAGGGCGACGAGGACGAGTACGGCGGTGGAGCGGCGGTTCCTTCTGGGCTCCGGAGGGCCGTAATGCGGGGTGACGGCGGTCGGGGGCGGGCCGTAGGGCGGGGTCTGGCCGAGGCTGCCGTACGGGTGGTGAGGATGGTTGTACGGCGGCGGGGTGCCGGGCTGTTGCGGATAGCCGTACGCCGAGGGCTGCGGGTGTTGTTGCGGGTAGCCGTACGCGGGGTGGGCCGGGACGGGTGGGGACGGGACGGGCGGGGCAGGGGCGGGCGGTGCGCCCGGACCGCCCTGGCCTGCGACGACCGTGGGCAGGTGGTCCAGCCGTCCGCCGCTGCCCGGCTCCCCCGGCACGGGGGGGCCGGAGGGCTCGCCGGGAGCCTGGTTCGGGATCGGAGGAGGGTTCGGGGACAGAGACGGAGACGGGCCATCGGCAACGGCAGCGTGCTCGGGAGACGCTTCAGGAGACACCCCCGGAGACACCACGGGAGGCACCTCGGGAGCAGGCCCCGCACCACCACCCCCACCCACCCCCTCCGGATCCTCCGCATCAAGCAACCGCACCGCATGCCGCCCCAGTTGAGCCACCAGCACCCCCGGCAGCCACGGATCCCGCGACCGCCCCCCGGACACCGTGTCCTCCGCCCCCGTACGCTCCAGGATCCGGTCCAGCGTCGGACGCGCCCCCGGTTCCTTCTTCAGGCAGGCGCGTACGAGGTCGGCGATGCCCTCGGGCACGCCCTCCAGGTCGGGCTCCTCCTGGGCGATGCGGAACATCAGGGCGTGGACGCCGCTGTTGGCGGTGCCGAAGGGGAGTCTGCCGGTCGCGGCGTACGCCAGCACCGAGCCGAGGCAGAAGACGTCGCACGCGGGGGTGATCCGGTCGCCCCGCACCTGCTCGGGCGCCATGAAGCCCGGTGAGCCGACGAGCGCGCCGGTCCTGGTCAGTCCCGCGTCCGTCACCGTCTCCAGCGCCCGCGCGATGCCGAAGTCGATGACGCGGGGGCCGTCGATGGTCACCAGCACGTTGGACGGCTTGAGGTCGCGGTGGACGATCCCGGCGGCGTGGATGTCCTTCAACGCGTTCGCCAGACCGGCACCGAGGATGCGGACGGAGCGTTCGGGCAGCGCCCCGTGGTCGTGGCCGACGACCTGCTGGAGGCTCGGCCCGGCGACGTACCCGGTGGCGACCCACGGCACCGCGGCCTCGGTGTCCGCGTCGAGCACGGGCGCCGTCCAGTACCCGCCGACCTGCCGCGCGGCCTGCACCTCCTGCCGGAACCGCGCCCGGAACTCGTCCTGCGCGGCCAGTTCCTCCCGTACCAGCTTGACGGCGACCGTGCGCCCCCGGTCGGACCGGGCCAGGTACACCTGCCCCATCCCGCCGGCGCCGAGCCGCGCCAGCAGCCGGTACGCACCGATCCGTTGTGGATCCCCGGGCCCCAGTTTCTCCATCGCCGCGCCGCCTTCCCCCCGCCCCGCACGTGAGCAACAGCCCGAGGATAGTGCGCGGCCACACCGCAGTGAGCTGGGGTTTGTCTACGGTTCCGTAACAGGCGGGCCCAGCTGTTCGAGCACCTTGGACAGCCGTTCCAGCACCCGTACGACGTCCGCGAGTTCGGCGTCGTCGCCGTACGCCAGGGCCAGCCGCTCGGCGAAGGCCGCGTGCCCGGGGTCGATGCGGGACACCGCCGCCCGCCCCTCCGCGGTGGGCGCCAGCAGCTTGGCGCGCCGGTGTGCGGGGTTGGGCCGGTACTCGGCGAGCCCTTTCTCCACCAGCAGATCGGCGATGCGCTGCACGCTCTGCCGGGTGATGCCCATCGCCCGCGCGATGCCGGCGACCGGCAGCGGCTCACCGAGCACCGCGCCGAGCACCTGCCACCAGGCGGCGGTGAGCCCGGCGGGCTTGGCCAACTCCTCCGCCACGGCGAGGAACTGTCCGTTGAGCCGGAAGACGCCGAGCGCACTGCGGCTGAACAGGTCCTGCCGCTCGCGGCTCACTGCTGCGCACCCGCCTTCTCCAGTACGGCGTACGCCTCGGCGTCGGAGTGGTGGAACAGCCGGTACCAGGCGTCGAGCACCTCGCCCTCGTACACCCCGAGCAGTCCGAAGATCTCGCGCGCGAAGGCGACGGGCTCGGTCGGGCCGGCGGTGATCAGGCCGCGGTCGGTGACGGCGTCCGCGTCGACGTACCGCCCGCCGCCGCCGTATCCGGTCGCGGCCAGGTAGAAGGAGACCGCGCTGGTGTGCTCACGGTCGTCGAGCAGCCCCTCGCGGGCGAGGCCGGCGGTGGCCCCGCAGATCGCGGCGACGGGCACGCCGGCGTCCAGGAACTCCCGCGCCTTGCGGGCGAAGGGGGCGAGGTCGTCCGAGCCCGCCGCGGTAGCGGCTGATGTCTCAGTCCAGAGGTCGGCGCCCGGGAGGATCAGCAGCGAGCTGTCCTCGGGGCGTACGTCGTCCAGCGCCAGGTCGGGCTGGACGCGGAGACCGCCGATGGACGTCACCGGCTCCCCGGCCGGACCGACCGTACGGATCTCGTACCCGGCGCGGGCGAGATACGCGGTCGCGTGGCCGGTCTCCCAGTCGGCGTAGGTGTCGTACACGGCGTGATGCACGGGCTTGCGATCACGGCTGCTCATGACTGCCTCCTCGTTCACTGACCACCTGATGACAACATCCTGTCATTTCGACAGGAAGCTGTCAATACTCTAGACCGGCCCCCCCCCTTCGACCTTCGACCTTCGACCTTCGACAACCTGTCGCGGAAACCCCCCGTCCACAGACAGGACGCCGATACCGCTTCCGCATCGCGGACATTTACGCTCACTCACATGACCCCTCAGCCAGACCCCGAGGTCGGCGCCGCCGTGAAGGCCGCGGACCGTGCGCATGTGTTCCACTCCTGGTCCGCGCAGGAGCTCATCGACCCGCTCGCCGTCGCCGGCGCGGAGGGGTCGTACTTCTGGGACTACGACGGCACGCGGTACCTCGACTTCACCAGCGGGCTCGTCTACACCAACATCGGCTACCAGCACCCGAAGGTCGTCGCCGCGATCCAGGAGCAGGCCGCGACGATGACGACGTTCGCGCCCGCGTTCGCGATCGAGGCACGGTCGGAGGCGGCGCGGCTGATCGCCGAGCGGACGCCCGGCGACCTGGACAAGATCTTCTTCACCAACGGCGGTGCCGACGCGGTGGAGCACGCGGTGCGCATGGCGCGGCTGCACACGGGGCGGCCGAAGGTGCTGTCGGCGTACCGCTCGTACCACGGCGGCACCCAGCAGGCGGTCAACCTCACCGGGGACCCGCGCCGCTGGGCCTCCGACGGTGCCGCGGCCGGTGTAGTGCACTTCTGGGCGCCCTTCCTGTACCGCTCCCGCTTCTACGCTCAGACCGAGGAGCAGGAGTGCGCGCGGGCTCTTGAGCACCTGGAGACGACGATCGCCTTCGAGGGGCCGGGGACGGTCGCCGCGATCCTCCTGGAGACCATTCCGGGGACGGCCGGGATCATGGTTCCGCCGCCGGGCTATCTCGCGGGCGTCCGCGAGATCTGCGACAAGTACGGGATCGTCTTCGTCCTCGACGAGGTCATGGCCGGGTTCGGGCGGACCGGCGAGTGGTTCGCGGCGGACCTGTTCGACATCGTGCCGGACCTGATGACCTTCGCGAAGGGCGTGAACTCCGGGTATGTGCCGCTCGGCGGTGTCGCGATCTCCGGGGCGATCGCGGAGACCTTCGCCAAGCGGCCGTACCCGGGCGGGCTGACGTACTCCGGGCATCCGCTGGCGTGTGCGGCGGCCGTCGCGACGATCAACGTGATGGCCGAGGAGGGGGTCGTCGAGAACGCGGCCCGGCTCGGGGCGGACGTCGTCGGGCCGGCGCTGCGGGAGCTCGCCGAGCGGCACCCTTCGGTGGGCGAGGTGCGGGGCGTCGGCATGTTCTGGGCGATCGAGCTGGTGAAGGACCGGGAGACGCGCGAGCCGCTGGTGCCGTACAACGCGGCCGGTGAGGCGAACGCGCCGATGGCCGCGTTCGGCTCCGCCGTGAAGGCCCAGGGCGTGTGGCCGTTCATCAACATGAACCGGACGCATGTGGTGCCGCCGTGCAACGTGAGCGAGGCGGAGCTGAAGGAGGGGCTGGCGGTGCTGGACGCTGCGCTGTCGGTGGCGGACGAGTTCACGCAGTAGTTCGTGCGGTAGGTCGCGCAGTGGTTCAAGCACCAGGTCGCGCGGTGGTTCAGACGGTGATCGCGCGGTCGTTCAGGCGGTGATCGCGCGGTCGTTCAGGCAGTGGCCGGTCATCACTGGGTGAAAAACGTCCCGCGACCTCGAACGCGTAAGGTGGCGTGCTCGTAGACATATACGTGCACGCCACCCGATCGCGACGAGGGAGACGCCCCGACCATGCCCGCCACTAGCGGCAACGGCGCAGTGACCCGCAGCACCCTGCGGCAGCAGATCGCCGACGCGCTTCGTGACGAGGTGCTGGCCGGGAGGCTCCAGCCGGGGCAGGAATTCACGGTGAAGGAGATCGCCGAGCAGTACGGCGTCTCCGCCACACCGGTGCGCGAGGCACTGGTCGACCTCTCCGCGCAGGGGCTCCTCGAGGCCGACCAGCACCGGGGCTTTCGCGTGCACGAGTACTCGTACGAGGACTTCCGCGGCATCATCGAGGCCCGCGGCCTGGTCATCGAGGGGATGTTCCAGGCCCTCGACCACGGCCACCGCGGCTACCGCGAGCTCGACGACCCCCGTACGGCCGCCGCCGTGGCGGGCGTACGCCGTCGCGGCGAGGAGGCACAGCGCGCCGCCGCCGCCGGTGACATCACCGTCCTGATCGGCTACGACCTGCGCTTCTGGCGCGAACTGAGCACCCTCTTCGGCAACCCCTATCTGGCCGACTTCCTGCACCGGCTGCGGGTGCAGTCCTGGGTGTGCACGGTCCAGCACCTGCGCCGGCTGACCGACCTGCGCGGCAGCCTGTGGTCCGGCCACACCGAACTGGTGGACGCCCTGGCCGAGCACAACACCAAGGCCGCCCGCTCGATCGTCGCCGCCTACAACACGTACTCCCTCGCGCTGATCGAACGCCTCGCCGCCGGGTGAGCGGGGCGGGCACGGGTATGGGACCTGCACGACGGCAGCGAAGTCCGCACCGCACCGACTACCCTGCCTTGACCACCGTGTGACAACCACTGTGACGACCGCAGCGCTGCGAGTGACCGAGGAGCTGACTTTTGGCCTGTGACCTGTGGCTGGTGCCGCTCGTGGACGTGTTGTGCCACACCCCGGACAATCCGTTCGCCGAGGAACTCGCGCAATACAACAAGGTGCTCGCCGAGGCCGGGCTCCCGCCGGTGCCGGTGTACCAGTACATGCCCGGCCTGTCCGGCGAGGTCGCCCCGGTGGCCGGCTTCGACTACGACGCGCTGCACTTCCTGCGCCGCGCCTATCTGCTCCAGGTGTGCGGGCTGCCGGTGACACCGGTGGACGAACTGGGCGGCGACTACGAACAGTTGCTGGAGATGTTCGAGGCGACGGCCCAGCAGTCCCACCTGGTGTGGCACTACGACCACGCGGGCGCCTACGTCCCGGTGGACTTCCCGCACCCGCTCTCCAACGACGAACTCCTCGCGGGCGGCGGCCCGCTGGGCTCCTCCCAGACACTGCTGCGGGAACTGGAGTTCGTCGCCCCGTCACTCGGCATCGACCCGGCCAACCCCCCGGCGCCCCCGGAGGCACCGCTCGCCCCGACGGAGCTGGAGGAGCCGGCCGTACCGCCGCCGTACGATCCCAGCCCCTTCGCCCGTGAACGTCACGTCTGGCTGGGCCTGCACGCGGCGGCGACACGGAGTCTGGCGCAGGGCTCGATGATCATCTTCAGCTGAGCCCCAGGGCTCCGCCGGTGGTCAGCGCCCCAGCTGGGAGAGGCCCTTCTGTACGTCCTCGAGGTTCATGATCGGGGTGTACGAGATCTTCGCACCCAGCTGGAGGAAGAACGGCTCGCTGATCACCGGCATCTGCGAGCTGTCCTGCATGTCGAAGACCAGGAAGGCGGTGCGCTGGCCGTTCTCGGCGGTGAAGTAGGCCGCTTCGGGCTTGATCTGTTCGACCGACTCCTGGATCAGTTTCCCCAGGGTGCCGTTCCGGATGGCCTCGTTCGCCTTCTCCGTGTCCATCGATGCCTTGAGCAGTACGCGCATCGCATTCACCTTCTTCTGGTCACCGTACGCATACAACGGTCAGGTTATGCCTGATAGGTCTGGTTGGTGCGTACATGTTCACCTACGGGCCCGTGTTCGGTCGGCTACCCTGAGTGGCGTATGGCAGATCTTGGAGGGGAGGGCGCATCATGACAGTGATGATTGAGCGACCGACGATAAGCAGCACGGAGCCCCACAGCTTCGAGGCGATGCTGGACGACCTCGACAGGCTGGACGTGTTGGACGGCTACAGGGCCGAGATCATCAGGGGGAGCATCGTCATGTCGCCGTGGTCGAAGGGGTACTACACCCGCGTCATGAACCTGGTGTGCAGGCAACTTCAGGGACACCTCCCCGACGGCCACTTCATCAGCCAGGCTCCCAACCTGTTCGTCTTTCCCGGGCTTGAGCGTGCCTACGGGCCGGACATCCATGCAGCGCACGAGCAGGCGCTTGAGACGTCGAGCAACCGCCTCGACGGAGAAGCCCTCTCCTTCGTCGCCGAGTTGACCTCGTCCGCCACCCGCGACGACGATCTGGCCGACAAGGTCGAGACGTACGGTAAGGCAGGCGTTCCCGTCTACCTGATCCTCGACATGCAGGAGGAGAAGGCCACGGTGCTCTCCGATCCGTCGGACCAGGGGTATCGAACCCGCTGCTCCAAGCAGTTCGGCGACAAGATCGACATCCCCGCGCCGTTCAACTGCACGCTCGACACCACCGGGTTCCAGGCCCCGCCCGAGAGCTGACCCTCACGTCGACGGCGCCGAGCGGCCCAGGCCTCACCGTTCCCGGTGAAGCCTGGGCCGCGTTTCTCGCTATGTCGGGGCGCGACGACTGAGTCAGAACGTGCCCGCGTTCAGGGCCTGCTGGAGGTGGCGGGTGGTGTCGGCGCCCCACTTGCCGTCGACGCCCGAGCCCACCTTCTTCTGGAGGGCCTTGACCGTGTTCGGGCCGATGACGCCGTCCGCGGTCACCTTCAGATAGCCCTGGAGGGCCTTCTTCGTCTGCGGACCGAAGGAACCGTCCACGGACAGCTTCGCCCCGTGCTTGTTCAGCGAACGCTGGAGCGCGGCGCAGGTCGCGGGGCCGAACTGGCCGTCGACGACGAGCTTCCCGGCACCCGGCGGGCGCGGCGTCGGCTTCTGCGGCTTGGTGCCGCCCTTGAGGGCGGACTTCATCATCTTGTCCGAGGCGGGCCCGTACTCACCGTCGGCCGTGAGGCCGTACTTCTTCTGGAAGGCCTTGACCGCCGACTCGGTGGCGGGGCCGAAGTCCCCGTCGGTGACCAGTTTGGAGCCCATGACCTTGTTCAGGTTGCCCTGGAGGGTCTTCACCGCCGCGCCCTTGGAGCCCCGGCGCAGGATGCCGTCGGTGGGCGGGAGCGGCGCGGCGTTGCCGTAGGCGGGACGGCCGTAGCCCACGATCTCGGAGGAGTAGCGGTCCCGGCGCAGGACCTTGTCGCTGGTGTTGCCCTCGATGGTGGTGATCTTGCCGCTGGAGTGCACGGCCTCGACCACGCCGACGTGGTCGATGGCGTCGATGGAGCGCGTGCCGTTCCAGTCGAAGAACACGACGTCGCCGGCGCGGATGCCGCCGACCCCGTAGTGCCAGCGGCCCTTGGACTTGAACTTCTTGGCGTGCGCGACCGTCCACGCGTGCTTGCCGTAGATCGCGTCGAGGTTGTCCGACTTGGCGGCGGCGTAGCTGACGGTCATGTTGCACCACGCGTCGTCGAAGCCGTACCAGTCGGTGATGAAGTTGTTGTTCGACCCGGGCGGGTTCTCACCGGTGCCGATCAGCTTGCGCATCTGCGCGAGCATTCCCTCCACGGACCCCATGTCACACCTCCCCGTTCTCGGGGAAGGCGGCGATGTCGCCCTTGACCACGACCTTCGGGTCCTGGCTCACCTTGCTCTGGTCCGGGTCGACGTCGAAGATCCCGGCACCGCCGCGCGGCTCCACGGCCCTCGGTGCGGCCGCCGCCGCGGTCGCTTTCACCTGTGCTTCGGGTTCGGTCATGCTGTTCCCCCATGAGTCTGCCGAAAGGTGTGAGGAGTACGGCAACTGCCGTGTCCCCTCAGGCAGTTAAGTCTGCTGGGACGGCGGACACCTGTCGTTGGCGTGGCGCGCACTGTTTGTGCGCAGGGAGCGCACCCGCGCGAAAGCCCGTCGGCGTGATGCCGTACGCGGCACGGAACGCCCGGCTGAAGTCGGCCGGCCGGTCGAATCCCCAGCGCGCCCCGATGGTGTGGACGGGCAGCCGGCGCAGCGCCGGGTCGGCCAGGTCGCGCCGGCACCGCTCCAGCCGCTGGGCCTTGATCCACGCGGCGACGGTCAGCTCCTGCCCCTGGAAGAGCCGGTGCAGATAGCGGGTGGAGATGTGGTGCGCGGCGGCGACCTGGTCCGGCGTCAGCCGCCGGTCGTCGAGGTGGTCCAGGATGTACCGGTGGATCCGGCGCAGCAGTACCGGGGGCGCCGGGCCCTCCTCGTCGCCGAGCCGGTGGTCGAGCAGGGCCCGCACCAACTCGGTCACCACCGTGCCGAGACGCAGCTCGCCGATCGGCCCGCACGGGGTCGTGTCCCGCACGAGGCCGGTGAGGAACTCCGCCGCCACCACCGCGAGTTGCTCACGGCCCGGTGAATCCAGCGCGGCCGACCGCCCCAGGCCGTCCCGGCCCGCGGCCGGCAGGTGCACCGTGACCATCGCGTTCCGCAGTCCGGTCAGGCACATCCGGAACGGCCGGTCCGTGTCGAACAACACCAGGCCGCCGGCCCCGACCCGCACGGTCCGCCCGGCCTGCTCCAGCACCACCTCGCCGACCGGCACAAGGGTGAGGGCAAGCTGACACCGGGCCACACCCGCCTCACACGCCCCGGACAACCCCCGTACCTCCGCGGCCGAACATTCCACCACGGACACCCGCACGGCCCCCAACTCCCGCACCCGCACGGCCGCGCGGAACTCCTGGTCGGTGCGGAAGCCCTGGCCGGGGCAGGACTCCTGGTCGGCGCGGAAGCCCTGGCCGGGGCAGGACTCCTGGTCGGCGCGGAAGCCCTGGCCGACGCAGGACCCCTGGTCGGCGCGGAAGCCCTGGCCGACGCAGGACCCCTGGTCGGCGCGGAAGCCCTGGCCGACGCAAGTCTCCTGGCCGACGCAAGTCTCCTGGCCGACGCAAGACTCCTGGCCGGCGCGGAACCCCTGGCCGGCGCATGACCCCTGGTCGGCGTGGACGCCGACCGGCCCGTACAGGCTGCTCAGGGCCTTCGCCCATGCCGTGACGCCCCGTATCGTCCCGCCTGCGCGGACGGCCGGGTGCGCTGACTCCGTCGGCCCGGCGGCGTCCGCCGGTCTTCCCCCGAATGACTGAGTACGCATGAGATCAGAGTGACGAACGCGCATAAACGTCCGATGGACGCGCACGGAAACGCCCGGCCGGAGGACCGGCCGGGCGCTCATGCTCGGGGTTCCGCAGGAACTCCCGGCTCTGCAGGAACTACCGGCTCTGCAGGAACTACCGGTCCTACAGGAACGAGTTGATCTCGATCGTCTCGTCCCGGCCCGGGCCCACGCCGATCGCGGAGATCGGGGCGCCGGACATCTCTTCCAGCGCCTTGACGTAGTCCTGGGCGTTCTTCGGCAGGTCGGAGAAGGACTTCGCCTTGGAGATGTCCTCGGACCAGCCCGGCAGCATCTCGTAGACCGGCTTCGCGTGGTGGAAGTCGGACTGGGAGTACGGGAGTTCCTCGACGCGCTTGCCGTCGATCTCGTACGCCACGCAGACCGGGATCTCCTCCCAGCCGGTCAGGACGTCCAGCTTGGTGAGGAAGAAGTCCGTCAGGCCGTTCACGCGGGTCGCGTACCGGGCGATCACCGCGTCGAACCAGCCGCAGCGGCGGTCACGGCCGGTCGTGACGCCCTTCTCGCCGCCGATGCGGCGCAGCGCCTCGCCGTCCTCGTCGAAGAGCTCCGTGGGGAACGGGCCCGCGCCGACGCGGGTCGTGTACGCCTTCAGGATGCCGATGACGCGGCTGATCTTCGTCGGGCCGACGCCGGAGCCGGTGCAGGCGCCGCCCGCGGTCGGGTTCGAGGAGGTGACGAAGGGGTACGTGCCGTGGTCGATGTCCAGGAGGGTGCCCTGGCCGCCCTCGAAGAGGACCACCTTGTCGTTCTCCAGGGCCTGGTTGAGGACCAGGACCGTGTCGGCGACGTACGGCGCGAGCCGGTCGGCGTAGGTCAGCAGCTCCTCGACCACCTGGTCGACGGCGATCGCGCGCCGGTTGTAGAGCTTGGTGAGGATCTGGTTCTTGACGTCGAGGGCCGCCTCCACCTTCTGGGTGAGGATCGACTCGTCGTACAGGTCCTGGACCCGGATGCCCACGCGGTTGATCTTGTCCGCGTAGGTCGGGCCGATGCCACGGCCGGTCGTGCCGATCTTCCGCTTGCCGAGGAAGCGTTCCGTCACCTTGTCGACGGTGACGTTGTACGGCGTGATGATGTGAGCGTTACCGCTGATCAGGAGCTTGGACGTGTCGACGCCGCGCTCGTTCAGTCCGTTCAGCTCGGAGAACAGGACCGACGGGTCGACGACGACTCCGTTACCGATGACCGGGGTGCACCCCGGCGAGAGGATTCCGGAAGGGAGGAGGTGGAGGGCGTACTTCTGATCGCCCACGACTACCGTGTGGCCGGCGTTGTTGCCGCCCTGGTAGCGCACCACATAGTCCACCGAGCCACCGAGCAGGTCGGTCGCCTTTCCCTTGCCTTCGTCACCCCACTGAGCACCGAGCAGCACAAGTGCGGGCACGCGCGTACACCCCTTCCGGGCGGGGCATGTCCAAGGTCAGGGGCGTACGCGACATTGACTGTGCGCCGCACAGCCTGTTTCGTACACCGGCGACCTTCGTTGGCCGCAACCCGTCGGACCGGATGCCCCGGAATAGACGAAGCCCCTGGCGCAATAGCGCAAGGGGCTCTTGCACAAAGATGCTACCCGAGGAAGCGAGGCATGACCGAGGTGGCGACTTCCGACCAGCTCCTTGTGGTCATCGACCCGGTCGCCCGCCGGACCGACGGTGAGGCCGTACGGATCGCAAAAGACGTGCTCAGCGCGGGTGCGACCACAAAAGTGTGCCTCCCCGAGGGGCCCGAGGAATTCGCCCGGGCGCTCCAGAGAAAAGGTTCCCGCAGGCCGGTCGTGATCGGCGACGACCGGGCCCTGGTGCGCACGGTGTCCCTGCTGCACCGGTGGCGGGAGCTGGCCGGATGTGGGCTGTCGGTGGTGCCGGTGGGGGGTGCCCAGTCCCTGGCCCGCTCCCTGGGCGTCCCCGCGGGCGCGGTCGCGGCGGCACGGGCCGTCCTGGACGGCGCCGAGCGGCGCATGGACCTGCTGGTCGACGAGAGCGACGGGGTGGTGCTGGGCGCGCTGCGGATTCCGCCCCTGACGGAGGTGGCGGAGGACGCGGCGCAGGCCGACCGGCACGGCGGCGCCGACCTCGACTCCGGGCGCCCTTGGATACGGACCTGCCAGTCCCTCGTACGGACCCTGGTGACGGCCCGCCCCACGCGCTCCCTCTCCCCGACCTCCGCCCCGGGCCACTCCCGCCTCCGCGTGGAGGTCGACGGGATCACCCTGGTGGACCTGGACCAGCCCCTGGAGGCCCTGTCGGTCACCCCGGGCGACTCGGGCCTGGCCGAGGTCGAGGCCCGGCCGCTGTCGGTGGGCGCGGAGGCGACACCGCTGCTGGCGACGGGCCGGCGGATCACCGTCTCGGGGCCGGACTTCCGGTACCGGGCGGACGCGGTGGTGTCGGGGCCGGTGCGGAGGCGGACGTGGACGGTGTGGGAGGGGGCGTGGGGGCTGACGCTGCCGGTGGAGTGAGGCTCGGTGCGGCGCGGTGCGGCGCGGTGCGGCGCGGATAACCAGCTGCTCCGGCGTGAGCCGCCCGGCTAGCCTGCTCGTCCGTGTTCAGCGCCGGGACGTGCGGCGTCGGGACGTGTTCAGCGTCGGGAGGGGCAGCCATCAGCCAGTACTACGAAGTGGATCATGAGCCCGTGTGGAACCCGGGGCACGGGACATCCAAGGTGTTCCTGGGGTACGTGCGGGTCTACGAGGAGTACGTGGGCGTTCCCTCGGGGTTCGGGCCGATGGTGAACGACGAGTGCCAGATCCACCCGGCCGCGTTCGAGGCGTTCGTGAACGCCCTGCTGGACCAGTACGACCGCACGGGGAGCGCCGTGCTCGGCTCGCTCGCCGAAGGGTTCATCGCCACGCTGCTGGCCCTCGCGGAGCGAGTCGGCACCGAGGTGCGCTGGCCGGACCCCTCCGCCGGGTACACCGGCTGCGCGAACGTGCGGTGGTCCGCGCCCGGTGAGCAGGGCTGGGCGATCAGGGTGCGCGACCTGGCAGCCGACCTGCTGGGGTCCGTGAACGCCTGAGGCAACGCCTGACGCGCTACTGGGGCAGCCCCGCCACACCTTCGGTGAGGTCTGTCTCGTCCTTCAGCGCCACCCCGCTGCGCCCCAGCTCCCTCGCCCCCTTCAGCAGCGCCGCCAGCTTCGCCGCAGCCGTCTCGTACGTCAGCCCCAGCGGGGGCCGGATGTTGGACAGGCAGTTGCGGTCGGCGTCGGTCGTCACGCCGGGCTTCGGGCCGTACGTGAGATACGCGCCCAGGGAGTCCGCCGCCGACATGCCGGGCCGCTCCCCTACCAGGACGACCACCATCGCCGCGCCCATCGCGTGGGCGACGTCGTCGCCGAGGGCCACCCGGGCCTGTTCGGCGAGGACGACCGGGGCCACGCTGGTACCCGCCGGCAGCCGGGCCGTAGTCGCCCGCACCATCGCCGCCGCGTGCTCGTGCACCGCCCGGCTGGACAGCCCGTCGGCGACCACGAAGACCAGGTCCCACTCCCCCGAGGGGAGATGCGCGCGGTCGGTGGCGTCCAGGCGGCGGCCCAGGTCGGGCCGCTGGAGGTAGGTGAGCCGGTCGGGGGCGGCGCTGCGGACCCGTACCGTCGGTGTCCCGGTCAGCGCGGCCGCGACCGTGTCCGGGTCGAACGGCGAGTGCACCGCGTCCCGGGCCGCCGCGTGGGCGGCCTGGAGCTCCAGCCGGTGCCGGGTCGGCAGGCCGGAGCCGGCCCGGCCGAGGCCGATGCGGGCCTGGGTGTGACGCCGTAGCGTCGACCAGAGGGCCGAGTCCTCGGTGTGTGCGACGAGCTCACTCATGCCGCCGGCTCCCGTGTCACTCATGCCGCCAGCTCCCGTCCGATGGCCGTCAGCGGATGTGCGGTGACCTCGCGGATCGCGCCGCGTTCGTCCAGCAGCCCGATCGACCCGAGCCACGCCTCGAACTCCGGCGCCGGGCGCAGCCCGAGCACCTCCCGGAGGTACAACGCGTCGTGGTACGAGGCGGACTGGTAGTTGAGCATGATGTCGTCGCCGCCCGGCGTGCAGATCACGAACGAGGCGCCCGCGACGCCGAGCATCGTCAGCATCGTCGCCACGTCGTCGTCATCGGCGTCCGCGTGGTTGGTGTAGCAGATGTCCAGGCCCATCGGCAGGCCGAGCAGCTTGCCGCAGAAGTGGTCCTCCAGGGCGGCGCGGAGGATCTGCCGGCCGTCGTAGAGGTATTCCGGGCCGATGAAGCCGACGACGGTGTTCACCAGCAGGGGGTCGTAGCGCCGGGCGACCGCGTACGCCCGTGCCTCGACCGTCTGCTGGTCCACCCCGTGGTGCGCGTCTGCCGACAGGGCGCTGCCCTGGCCGGTCTCGAAGTACATGACGTTCTTGCCGACGGTCCCCCGGTCCAGCCCGCGCGCCGCCTCGTACGCCTCGTCGAGGAGCCCCAGGGTGACCCCGAAGGACGCGTTCGCCGCCTGCGTACCCGCGATGGACTGGAAGACCAGGTCGACGGGCGCGCCGCGTTCCATCAGATCCACGCTGGTCGTCACATGGCACAGCACGCACGACTGCGTCGGGATCGCGTACCGGTTGATCACCCCGTCGAGCAGCTCCAGCAGGTCCCGCACCGCCTTCGCGCTGTCGGTCGCCGGGTTGATGCCGATCACCGCGTCGCCGGAGCCGAGCAGCAGACCGTCGAGCAGGGCCGCGGCCACGCCCGCCGGGTCGTCGGTGGGGTGGTTGGGCTGGAGACGGGTCGCCAGCCGGCCCGGCAGGCCGATCGTCGAGCGGAAGGCGGTCACCACCCGTACCTTGCGCGCCACGGCCACCAGGTCCGCGTTCCCCATCAGCTTGGACACGGCCGCGACCATCTCCGGGGTGAGCCCGGGCGATACGGCCGCCAGTGCCTCGGCGTCCGCCGCCTCGGACAGCAGCCACTCCCTCAACTCACCCACCGTCATCCCGGCCACCGGCGCGAAGGCCGCCGGGTCGTGCGTGTCGAGGATCAGCCGGGTCACGTCGTCGGTCTCGTACGGCACCACCGGCTCGGTGAGGAAGGCCGCGAGCGGCACCTCGGACAGCGCCCAGCGGGCCGCGACCCGCTCCCGGGCGGACGACGCGGCGAGTCCGGCCAGCCGGTCGCCGGAGCGCTCGGGGCTCGCGGCGGCGAGCAGGCGCGCGAGGGAGTCGAAGCGGTGGCGTTCGCCGCCGAGGGTGGACGTGTAGGTGCTCATGCGAAGGACGCTACGAGGCTCGGTCCGGCACGGTCCACGAGCTGCCACAGAGTTAACAGAGGCGTTCGCCACGCCCGTTTTCTAAAGGTCTAGTTGACATACATTTAACGCTCGCAGCTCCTTCCGTGACTCATTCGCACTTCAGGATTCCGGACCAGTACCCAAGCCGAACGACAGAAGAGGGGCCACCCGATGGCAGTACAAGAGGGCGTCGCCCCCGAGGCGAAGACGGGCGGGGAGGAGACCGTCCACCGGCTCAAGCCCAATGCCATCGGCCTGCTCGGCGTGGTCTTCATGGCCGTGGCGACCGCCGCTCCGATCACCGCGATGACCGGCAACGTGCCCTTCATGGTGTCGTCCGGCAACGGCATCGGCGCCCCGGCGAGCTACCTGGTCGCAATGGTCGTCCTGGCAATCTTTTCCGTCGGCTTCACCTCGATGGCGAAGCACATCACCTCCACCGGCGCCTTCTACGGCTTCATCTCGTACGGCCTCGGCCGCACGGCCGGTCTGGCCTCCGGGCTCCTCGCGACCTTCGCGTACGTCGTCTTCGAGCCGGCCCTCATCGGCATCTTCTCGGTCTTCGCGACCACCACCCTCGAGGACCAGACGGGCCTGCACATCCCGTGGTGGACGTTCGCGATCCTGATGCTCGCCGTCAACGCGATGGGCACCTGGTTCGGCGTCTCGGTCGCGGAGAAGGTGCTCGTCGTCCTGCTGGCCACCGAGGTGACGATCCTCGCGGCGATGGCGATCTCGGTCGCCCTCCACGGCGGCGGCCCGAACGGCTTCACCTTCGGCCCGATCAACCCGGTCAACGCCTTCCAGGGCACCTCCGCCGGCCTCGGCCTCTTCTTCGCCTTCTGGTCGTGGGTCGGCTTCGAGTCGACCGCGATGTACGGCGAGGAGTCCCGCGACCCGAAGAAGATCATCCCCAAGGCGACGATGATCTCGGTCCTCGGCGTCGGCGTCTTCTACGTCTTCGTCTCCTGGATGGCCATCACCGGCAACGGCGAGAAGGAGGCCGTGGCGGCCGCGTCCTCCGCGAACCCCCTCGCCCTGTTCTTCAACCCCACCGAGCAGTACGTCGGCCACTGGGCGGTCGTCGTCATGCAGTGGCTGATGATCACCGGCTCGCTGGCCTGCGGCATGGCCTTCCACAACTGCGCCGCCCGCTACATGTACGCGCTGGGCCGCGAGGGCGTCCTGCCGTCCCTGAAGAAGACCATCGGCCGCACCCACGCCCGGCACGGCTCCCCGCACATCGCGGGCCTCGTCCAGACCGTCGTCAGCGCCGTACTGATCGCCGCGTTCTGGATCGCGGGCAAGGACCCGTACGCCGGTCTGTACGTCCTGCTCGCCATCCTCGGCACCATGGCGATCCTCGTCGTCCAGGCCGTCTGCTCCTTCGCGGTGCTGGCCTACTTCCGCACGCACCACCCCGAGAGCAGGCACTGGTTCAAGACGTTCGTCGCCCCGCTGGTGGGCGGGGTGGCCATGCTCGCGGTGGTCGTGCTGCTGGTGTCCAACATGGGCGTGGCGGCCGGTACCGAGTCCGGTTCGCTGGTGCTGAAGGCGACGCCGTGGCTGGTGGCACTGGTCGCGGCGGTGGGGATCGGGTACGCGCAGTACCTCAAGCGGAGGGATCCGTCCCGGTACGCGCTGATCGGGCGGACGGTGCTGGAGGAGACGAAGGAGCGGTAGTCGTCCGGCAGTTGCGCCCCGGTGGAGAGGTCGGTCTCCACCGGGGCCCTTGGTTTGCCACCGGTGGTTTGCCACCGGCCGAGCGCGCTGTCCTTGGTGCCGGTCAGGAAGGCGTGCCAACCCTCCGGGCCGAGGAAGAGGGAGGGGCCGTGCTGGTTCTTGCTGTCGCGTGGTGTGCTGGTCAGCCCTGGCCGAAGGTCTTGTCGCGGTGGACGCGCCAGCGGTCCATCATCGCCGTCAGCTCGCCCTCCATGAACTCGAAGAAGGCAAGGGTCTCCGCGAGTCTGCGCCCCGCCGGGGTCTCGGCGCCGAGGCCCGTGACGCCCTCACGCAGGGCGTCCTCCCAGCGCTTGATGATGGCCTCGCGGTTGGTGATCGCCTCGTACCACTGGTCACTGTGCACCCGGTACCGCTCCCGCCGCGAACCCGGTTCCCGCTCCCTCGACACCAGCCGGACCTGTGCCAGGTAGCGCACCGCCCCGGACACGGCCGCGGGGCTGATCTGCAGTTGTTCGCCCAGCTCGGCAGAGGTCAGGGTGCCCGCGTCGGAGGCGAGCAGCGCGGCGAAGACCCGGGCCGGCATGCGCGGCACCCCGGCCTCGACGAGTTGCGCCGCAAAGCTCTCGACGAACCGCGAAACCGCCTCGGGACCGCGCTCCGCACCCCTCTTCTCCGCCATGCCTCGATCATCTCCCCTGGTCAACCACTCCCCGGAGTCTAACGGGATTTTATACGCTTCCTTAACTTCACAAATTTCTGAAAGAAGCGTACGTTCTGAAGCATGACGAAGGCCATTACCGTGTCCGGACTGCACAAGTCCTTCGGCCGCACGCACGCGCTCGACGGTCTCGACCTGGAGGTGGAGACGGGCGAGGTGCACGGCTTCCTCGGCCCGAACGGCTCCGGCAAGTCCACCACCATCCGCGTGCTGCTCGGCCTGCTGCGCGCCGACTCGGGCGCCGCGCAGGTCCTCGGCCGCGATCCCTGGGCGGACGCGGTCGAGGTGCACCGCCGGATCGCGTACGTCCCCGGCGACGTGACCCTGTGGCGGAACCTGTCGGGCGGCGAGGTCATCGACCTCTTCGGCCGCCTGCGCCGGGGCCTCGACACCGGCCGCCGCGCCGAGCTGATCGAACGGTTCGAGCTCGACCCGACGAAGAAGGGACGGACGTACTCGAAGGGCAACCGGCAGAAGGTCGCCCTGGTCGCCGCGTTCGCCTCGGACGTCGACCTGCTGATCCTGGACGAGCCGACCTCGGGCCTGGACCCGCTGATGGAGGCGGTCTTCCGGCGGTGCGTGGAGGAGGAGCGGGACCGGGGACGGACGGTCCTGCTGTCCTCCCACATCCTGAGCGAGGTCGAGGAGCTCTGCGACCGCGTCAGCATCATCCGCAAGGGGCGGACCGTCGAGACCGGCTCGCTCACCGACCTGCGCCACCTGACGCGAACCAACGTGACCGCCGAACTCGCGGGAGCGCCCAATGGGTTGGCCCACCTCCCCGGCGTCCACGACCTCGACGTGCAGGGACATCGGGTGCGACTCCAGGTCGACACCAGCGAACTCGACGCCGTACTGCGGCAGTTGAGCGAAACCGGCGTGCGGTCGCTGACGTCGACGCCGCCCACGCTGGAGGAGCTGTTCCTGCGGCACTACCAGGACGAGGTGGCCGCCCGATGACCGCCGTTTCGGCGCTACGGCACACCGGTCCCCGCCAACTCGCGGGCACGGGCGCCCTGGTGCGCTTCGCGCTGCGTCGCGACCGCGCGATGATCCCGGTCTGGATCGGGGTGAACGCGCTGATGGTCCTCTCCATGCCGAACACCCTGAAGGGCCTGTACGGCACCTCCGCCGAACGCGCCGACCTGGTACGGCAGATGGAGACCAACCCCTCCCTGCGCGCGATGGTCGGCCCGGTCTTCGACGACTCGCTCGGCGCGCTGACCGCCTGGCGGGTCGGCGTGTACGCGGGCGCGCTGGCCGCCGTGATGAGCCTGATCATCGTCGTCCGGCACACCCGGGACGAGGAGGAGAGCGGGCGGCAGGAACTGGTGGCGTCGGGGATGGTGGGCCGTAGGGCGTCGCTGACGGCCGCACTGCTGACGGCGGCGGTCGCGAACGCCGTACTGGCCCTGCTCCTCACCGCCGGCCTGGCCGGACAGGGCGGGGCGGGCGCGCTCGCCCTCGGGCTCGGGATCGCCGGCGTCGGCATGGTCTTCGCCACGATGGCGGCGATCGTCGCCCAGCTCACGGAGAGCGCGCGCCTGGCCCGCGGCCTGACGGCGGGGGTGCTCGGCGCGGCCTTCGTGCTGCGCGCGGCGGGCGACTCGGCGACGGACGACGGCTCGTCGGTCCTGACCTGGCTGTCGCCGATCGGCTGGCTGGAGAACGTACGGCCCTTCGCGGCCGAACGCTGGTGGGTGCTGCTCCTGTTCGCCGCGGCGGTGGCGATGCAGGCGGCCGTCGCCTACGAACTGGCCGGCCGCCGGGACGTCGGCATGAGCTTCCTGCCGACCCGCCCGGGACCGGCGTCCGGCCGCCTCGGCTCGGCGGCGGCACTGGCCTGGCGGCTGCAACGCGGCAGCCTGCTCGGCTGGAGCATCGGCTTCTTCCTCGCCGGGGTCGTCTACGGCGGCATGACCGACGGCGCGGCCGACCTCGTCGGCGACAACGACAACGCCCGCCAGATCATCGAACGGATGGGCGGCCAGTCGGGGATCACGGACGCCTTCCTCTCGGCGATGATCGGCATGCTCGGCCTGATCGCCGCGCTGTACGTCGTCGCCTCGGTGCTGCGCCTGCACGGCGAGGAGACCTCGGGGCGCGCCGAACCCGTGCTGGCGAACGCGGTGGGACGGCTGCGGTGGGCGAGCGGACACCTGCTGATCGCCTTCGGCGGTTCCGTACTGATCATGCTGCTCGCCGGGCTGGGCTTCGCCGTGGGCCACGGCAAGGAGGCCGGGCCGATCCTGGGGGCGTGCCTGGTGCAGGTGGCCGCGGTCTGGGTGATCGGCGGGCTGGCGGTGCTGCTGCACGGGCTGGCTCCCCGGGCGGCGGTGGCGGCCTGGGGCGTGGCCGGGGCGGTGCTGCTGATCGGCTGGGTGGGGCCCGCGCTGGACGTTCCGCAGGCGGTGCTGGACGTGTCCCCGTTCGGCCATCTGCCGAAGCTGCCGGGCGGGGGGATGGAGTGGGGCCCGGTGCTGGTCCTTGTGCTGCTGGCGGTCGCGCTGGTCGGGGTGGGGATGGTGGGGGTGCGGCGGCGGGACATGAGCACGTGAGGTGTTTCTCGCCCCCGCCGCCCCTACCCGTCCCATCCTTCTGGGGCTCCGCCCCAGACCCCGCTCCTCA
The DNA here is from genome assembly GCF_059026085.1 of Streptomyces sp. a15. NCBI lineage: Bacteria > Bacillati > Actinomycetota > Actinomycetes > Kitasatosporales > Streptomycetaceae > Streptomyces > Streptomyces sp. A15. The sequence continues at coordinate 64,468 of NZ_JBWLKM010000050.1, forward strand.
AACGCCGGAGGGGCT
>NZ_JBWLKM010000051.1:0-64417 GCF_059026085.1 Streptomyces sp. a15
GGGGTTTCGGCCGGTGCGGCGAGAGTGCGTGCCGGGCGCCGTGGGTGCTGTGCGGGACTTTCGAAACACCCCCTAGTACGGCCAGATCGGCGGGTCGCTCACGAAGTGGCCGCCGAGGTAGGCGTGCGCCACGTTCTCCGGGTCCAGCTCGCCCTGTTCGGCGATCAGCTTCTCCGCGTACGGCTCGGAGTCGTCCTGCGGCTCGTAGCCGAGGGAGCGTGCGGTGGTCAGGTCCCACCACAGGCGGGTGTTGGCGGAGGAGCCGTAGACGACGGTGTGGCCCACGTTCTCGGCGGTCAGGGCCGCGTGGAAGAGGCGGGCGCCGTCGGCGGGGCTCATCCACACCGAGAGCATGCGCACGCTGGTCGGCTCGGGGAAGCACGAGCCGATGCGCACGGAGACCGTCTCCATGCCGTGCTTGTCCCAGTAGAACTGCGCGAGGTCCTCGCCGAAGGACTTCGACAGGCCGTAGAAGGTGTCCGGGCGGTGCGGGGTGTCGATGGGGATGAGGGCGTCCGGATCGAGAGGCGTGTCGTCCTGGGGGCGCGGGGTGAAGCCGACCGCGTGGTTGGAGGAGGCGAAGACGATCCGCTCGATGCCCTCCTCGCGGGCGGCCTCGTACAGGTTGTACGTGCCCACGATGTTCGCGCTGAGGATCTTCTCGAAGGAGGCTTCCAGGGAGATGCCCGCGAGGTGGATGATCGCGTCGACGCCCCGCACGGCCTCGCGCACGGCGTCCTTGTCCGCGAGGTCCGCGACGATCGCGTCCGGCTCGCCGTCGATGGGACGCAGGTCGAGCAGGCGCAGTTCGTAGCCGAAGGCCGGGAGCAGGTTCTGCATCAGGGAGCCGAGCCCGCCGGCCGCGCCGGTGAGCAGAACGATGCGGGGAGCGGGCATCCTCGGGTCTCCTTGGGTCCGCCGCCTGTGACAGGTGGGCGTATGTGTGGACTGCATTCACATGCGTGGACACGCTAAGGAGCCCCGGCATATCCCGTCAAGTATCGCGCGGACCTGGGAAATTCGCTTCTGGGATGGCGGTTTGCGCGCTTGACCGGCCCTGAAGGGGCTCCTTAGGGTGGAGGCGTTCATAGATATGGATGCGAATCATAAGCATGAGCGCCTGTTCTAGGGAGAGCCCGTGACGTCAGCCCCCCTCGCCGCTCGACTCGGCATCCCCGGCGGGCCCCTGTTCTTCCCCGTCACCGCCTACGGCCCGGACGGCTCCGTCGACCTCGACGTCTTCCGCGCCCATGTGCGCCGCGGGGTGGAGGCCGGCGCCGCCGCCGTCTTCGCCTGCTGCGGCACCGGGGAGTTCCACGCGCTCGCGCCCGAGGAGTTCGAGGCGTGCGTGCGGGCGGCCGTGGAGGAGACGGCGGGCCGGGTGCCGGTGGTCGCGGGCGCCGGATACGGCACCGCGCTCGCCGTGCGGTACGCGCGCCTGGCCGAGGCGGCCGGGGCGGACGGGCTGCTCGCCATGCCGCCGTACCTCGTGGTCGCCGGACAGGAAGGCCTGCTGCGGCACTACCGGGAGGTGGCCGCGGCGACCGGGCTGCCGGTGATCGTCTACCAGCGCGACAACGCCGTGTTCACCCCGGAGACCGTCGTCGAGCTGGCCCGCACGGACGGGATCATCGGCTTCAAGGACGGCCTCGGCGACCTGGACCTGATGCAGCGGATCGTGAGCGCCGTACGGACCGAGATCCCCGGCGACTTCCTCTACTTCAACGGCCTGCCGACCGCCGAGCAGACCCAGCTCGCCTATCGCGGCCTCGGCATCACCCTCTACTCCTCCGCCGTCTTCTGCTTCGCCCCGGAGATCGCCCTCGCCTTCTACGAGGCCCACAAGACCGGCGACGACACCACCGCCCACCGCCTCCTCGACGGCTTCTACCGGCCCTTCGTCGAACTGCGCGCCCAGGGCCGTGGCTACGCCGTCGCCCTCGTCAAGGCCGGCGTACGGATGCGCGGGCTCGACGTGGGGGAGGTGCGGCCGCCGCTGCACGAGCCGAGCGAGGATCATGTCAAGCAGCTCGCTCAGGTGATCGAGCGTGGGTACGCACTGCTCGACGAGAACCAGTGATCGCGGAGAACACGGCGGAGGACAAGTGAAGGCGTCTACGTTCGTCTACCCCTGGGATGTCAACGGGGACCCCGAGGCCGCCGAGCGCATCGCCGCCCTCGGCGTACAGCAGGCGACCCTCGCCGCCGCCTACCACTCCACCCGCGCCCTGACCCCCCGCCACCCGCGCCACCGCATCGTCACCGCCGAGCACGCGGCCGTGCTGTACCCCACGGACGACCGCTGGGAGGGGCGGGCCCTGCGCCCGTACGCGGCCGGCGACTGGGCCCTGGGCGACGCCTTCGGCGAGGCCGCCGCCGCTCTCGCGGACGCCGGGCTCGAGGTGCACACCTGGGTCGTCCTCGCGCACAACTCCCGCCTGGGCGCCGACCACCCGGACACCTCGGTCGTCAACGCCTACGGCGACCGCTACCCGTGGGCCCCCTGCATCGCACAGCCCGCCACGCGCGCGTACCTCGTCGACCTGGCCGCCGAGGCCGCGGTACGGCCCGGCGCGCGCGGCACCGAACTGGAGTCCCTCGGCTGGTACGGCCTCCAGCACCTGCACGCCCACGACAAGACCGGCGGGGTCGGCCTCGGGGACGCCGGACAGTACCTGATGGCGCTCTGCTTCTGCCCGGCCTGCCGGGAGGGCTACGGCCGACAGGGCCTGGACGCCGACGAGTTGGCGGCCGCCGTACGCACGGCGCTGGAGCCGGTGTGGCAGGGGGCGCCCGACGACGGAGGCTGGGCGGGGGTCGAGAAACTCCTCGGGGAGGAGACGGCGGCCGCCACGCGCGCGTGGCGCGACGACACCGCCCGCACGCTCCAGGAGACGGCCGTCGCCGCGGTCCGCGCCGCCGCTCCCGAGGGCTTCCAGGTACTGCTGCACGCCGACCCCGTGACGTACCACGTCGGCGCCAACCCCGGCGTCGACCCCGCGCACATCCTGTCCGTCGCGGACGGGGTGGTCGTGCCGTGCGCGGGCGGTCCCGGTCTGCTGACGCCCTTCGCGCAGCAGCGGCGGGAGGGCGCGGTCGTCGCCGCCAACCTCGGTGTGGTCTCGGGCATGGGCGGCAGCCCGGGCACGGTCCGGGCGGACGCGGCACGGGCCCGGGAACTGGGGGCCACGGAACTGCGGCTTTATCACGCCGGGTTGGCGTCGGACGGGGACCTGGATGCGGTCCGGGAGGCGCTCGCCGGGCTCTGAAGCAGCGGCACCGCGGCCGGCGGCCACACCACACCGAGGACGCCGACAGGAGCCGGTGGTCGACCGGTTCGACCAGGGCGGCGCCCGCGGCCGGCCCGAGCACGTTCGGCGCGAAAAGCAGGCTCTGGCCGTGGCGAACACCCGGCCCAGCAGCGGACCCCGCGTCGCGCGCTGCACGGCCGTGAGCGCAGCGATCAGCACACACGGCAGACCGGCGCTGATCGCCGCGCTGCGCATCGAGGCGAGGCCCACCGCGAAGGAGCCGACGCCAGCATGCAGTACAGGCCGGCGTTGCGGTCACACAGAACGCGCGTCACTGTCCAGGTCGTTGTCATGCGTGGTGATGGTGGTGCTGAGGGCCGGGGGTGGGGATCGGGCAGGTGCCTCAGGGGCCAGCTCATTTGGTGAGTCGCCGGGTGGTGGAGCAGCGGCCCGTGCAGTTCAGGCCGCAGTCTGCGCGGACCGCCCTCCGTCAGGATGAGGGAGAGACCGGCGGTGCTGAGGTCGGGGCCGGGGCGCTGCAGGTCGCGCGGCCGAAGGTGCCCTCTGCGACGGAGCGGGAAGCCAGCTTGCCGTAGACACTGAGGGTGCACTCGGCGTGGCCGCCCTTCTCGCCGAGGAGGATTTCCATGGTGGGGGGAGTGCCGTCAGCCGGCATGGAGATGTGCTTGGTCCAGGGCAGTTTCGTCGGTGTGAGCGTGCCGCCGCGAAGGGCGGGACCGTTGCCCTTGCTGACCGAGACGCTGACGTCCGCCGTGCCGGTGACGGTGTAGGTGACGTCGTAGGTCGGGATCTTCGCCGTCTTCGTCGGCTCCTCGTCCTGCCCGGAGAGTGCGATCGCCACAGCGAGGACGGCCGCCGCGACGGCGAGCAGGATGATCCCGCCGATGAGGAGGGGCCTGGGTATCCGGTGCCACAAGCCGGCCGGGGTGCCGACTTCGGGGTGCTCGTCAGAGCATTGGCCGTCCCCTTCCGTGGATGTCGTCGTCGGCGACTCGGTGGAGGTCATGGCTTTCTTCTCTCCCAAGGGTCCTGGCGAAAAGTCGGCTGACCATAGCGGATCGCCAGGTGGAAATCCACGGCTCGGCAATTCGGTCCTATTTCCTCTGCTATTGGATTCAACTGGAAATCAGTCGGCCGGATGGTGCATACCGAGATAAATCCATCTATGGGCAAACGCTTGACATGGATTCATTCAGTTCTCAAAGATCCGACCGCTTGCCCTGGCCATTCCTCAACACGCAGGGCCGGCATGCGTGTTGCTGGCCCTCCGGGCCGGGCATGGCAAGCCGTCTTGCTCGGCGAGAGGGCTTATTTCGCTGCGTTCATCCGGGCGTAGCGGATAACGACAGGAGATTCCTTCGTGGTATCGAAATCCAGACGGTTGCTGGCCGTCGCGGTGGCGGGAGCGCTCTGCGTACCGCTGTTGCAGACACCGGCATTCGCCGCTGCGGAGAAAGAATCGGGAGACGACGGGCCAGGGATCTTCGACACGATCGCGGGCTGGTTCTCCGACGACGACAAGGCAGACCACAAGCCCGCGCACTCCAAGGACCCCGACGTTCCGCAGCGTCAGCACCTCCCCAAGGGCAAGAGGGCGCCCAAGGCCAAGCGGGTGAAGGAGCTGACCGGCAAGCGCACCGCCAACGCGCGCTACTGGCAGCTCTCGGACGGCCGCATCGAGGCCGAGATCTCGTCGCGCGCGACGTCGTATCGCGCCGGCAAGGAGTGGAAGCCCATCGACACCACGGTGTCGGAGACCGACCGCAAGGGCTTCGTCTACGCGAACACCCCCAACGCGGGGCGGAGTTACTTCGGTTCCGATCCGCAGCGGCTGATGCGGTACGAGACGGAGTCCGGCGAATCGGTCACCTTCGGACTGGTGGACGACGGCCGGAAGGCCGGGAAACTGAAGCCCAAGGCGAAGGGCACGACGGTCAGCTACCCCGATGCCCTCGGTGGAGCCGATCTCGTCTACGACGTCCGGGTGGGGGAGGTCAAGGAGGACATCGTCCTCAACGAGCGGCCCACCACCCCCCAGCAGTTCACCTTCCGGATCACCACGGACGGGCTCACCCCGAAGCTGCGCAAGAGCGGCGCCATCGATCTTTACGGGCAGCTCTCCAGCAGTCCGGTGCTGACCATCCCGGCGCCCTTCATGACGGACGCCGCCAAGGAGCGCAGCGAAGCAGTCAGCCAGAAGCTGGTGAAGGACGGTGCGGGCTGGCGGCTCAGCGTCGTGCCCGACGCGAAGTGGCTGGCCGCTCCCGAGCGCCGGTATCCGGTCGCCATCGACCCCACGGTCGTGATCGCCACCCAGGTGCCCGGCATGCAGGACACCATGATCGCCTCGCAGGCGCCGACGTTCAACTACAACGACGGCGACGGCAGCGGTACGCGCTATCCGCTGAACGTCGGTACCAACGCCTACGGCAGCATCCGGTCCCTGGTGAAGTTCCCGCTCGGCGCCGTCCCGGCGGGCACCAAGATCGACGACGCGCAGCTCAGCCTGTACTACGACAAGACGCACACCACCAACGCCAACAGCGTGGCCATCGAGGCCCACCGGGCCACCGGGTCCTGGGACGAGACCACGGCCACGTGGGAGAAGGCGCAGGGCATCACCGGTGAGCTGTCGGGCACCTCGGTCACCGTGGACGACGGCGACGCCGGGACCACGGCCGCGGTGGGGGTGTGGCCGGTCGTGGGCACCACCGGCGGTATCAACGTCGGCAACGACTACGCGTACAACAAGAACACCGCCACAGGGGAGTCGTACACCTGGCAGCCCAAGCTGCCCGAGTCCGGCACCTACAAGGTCGAGGTGCACCACGCCGGCACCACGGACGCGACGACCGCGGCCCCGTTCACGGTGACGTACAACGGCGGGACGGCGTCCTACACGGTCAACCAGACCACGGGCACCTCCGGTGTGTGGACGACGCTCGGCTCGCAGTCCTTCGCCGCAGGTACGGCGGGCAAGGTGGTACTGGGCGACACGGGCGACTCCACCAAGCGCACCATCGCCGACGCCGTCCGGCTGACCAAGGCCGCGACGGTGACCAAGGGTGCCAACGCCGCGAACAGTGTGCGGCACACCTTCTCGGTCACCGACACGGTCCAGTCCTGGATCAACGGCACGTACACCAACAACGGCTTCGTGCTGAAGGCGGCGGACGAGTCCGTGCTGGGCAAGGGCGGGCCGAGCTATGTCTCGTCCGAGCTCGATGCCGGCGCGTCCAGCTGGCCGAGTGCCGAGCCCACGGTCTTCCCGAAGCTGACGGTCATCTACGGCCGTCCCGGCGTCACGCTCGCCGCGCCCACCACGATCCACGACACCGGTGCGGAACTGTCCTGGTCCACGTACGCCGACCCGTCCACCGCCACCGGCGACGACCTGGTCGAGTACCAGGTGCACCGCGGCACGACGCCTGACTTCACGCCCTCGGCGGCGACGCTCGTCGCGCCCGTCACGTCCACGACCTACGTCGACACCTCCGCGGAGCCCAGCAACCCCAACGCGGAGGACGGGGTCAAGACGTACTACTACATGGTCGCCGTGAAGACCCAGGACGGGCAACTGGTCACCGCTCCGACCCAGCGGGTCATAGCGCCGTTCCCCAACCGGACCACGAAGATCGTCCAGTCCGGCACCACGGACACCACTCTGTCCTCGACCGAGTCGACTACGGCGCACGACACGGTCAGCAGCAACGGCGCGGCACAGAAGTGGCTTTCCGTCGGGAACAACTCGACGACGCTCGGTGACACGCGCGCCCTGGTGAAGTTCCAGATGCCCACCCTGCCGTCGACCGCCAGGCTGCTCAACGCCCAGGCCAGACTCTGGAGCGCTTCCACCACCAGCCGGACGACCGGCGCGGTCTTCAACGTCCACGGTCTCACCAAGGACTTCGACGAGGCGACCGCCACCTGGACCAAGGCGAACTCCACCACCAACTGGACGACTGCGGGCGGCGACTTCGGCTCGTTGCAGGGGCAGCAGTCCAACTTCACGTTCAATGAGTCCGGCTGGCACGAGTGGTATGTCACCTCCCTCGCCCAGAACTGGCTGAACGATTCGGCGACCAACAAAGGCGTCCTGCTGAAGCTCAGCGACGAAGGAACCGCCGGACCGCAGGAACAGACCATGTTCCTGTCCTCGGAAGCACCCGAGACCCAACTGCGGCCCCAGCTGGTGCTGACCTACCTCGACACCAGCGCGACGTACTCCGCGCCGCAGACGCCGGCCCGGATGATCCCCGGTGACACCATCACCACGCGGGTGAACGTCTCCAACACCACCACGTCGCGCTGGAACATCTCCGACTACGTGCTGTCGTACCACTGGTCGCTGCCCGACGGCACGGACGTCACCACCGGTGGGAACCAGATCCAGACGCCGCTCCCCGGCGGTATGGAGGAGAGCTCCGTCTCCGCGGGTGAGACGGTGGGCGTGGACGCCCAGGTGAAGGCCCCGATCAACTCGGACAGCGGCAACAAGCGCACCGAGTACGACCTGACCTGGGACGTCTACAACAAGACGACCGGCCAGTGGCTCTCGCAGTCGGCGGGCATCACCGGTCTGCCCCAGCGCGTGGCGGTGGAGGACCCGACCTCGGACCAGCTCGGCCTGGAGAAGTTCTACACCTACACCGGCAAGAACACCGGCGCCGGTTCGACGGTGATGAACAACGTCCACGCAGGCAACAACGTCTGGTCCTACAACATCTTCAACAACCCGGGCCGTGGTCTGTCGACCTTCGCCCGGCTGAACTACAACTCGCTGGACACCTCCGACACGGGTCTGGGCCAGGGCTGGTCGGGCCAGGCGGCGGCTCCGCTGCGGATGGGCGCCGCACTCGACTTCCACCCGAACCCGAATCCGACAGAGGTGACGCTCCCGGACGGTGACGGCACCTCGCACATCTTCCGCTGGGACTCGGCGACCAGCACCTGGAAGGCGCCCGCCGGTGTGCACTACCTGCTGGAGCAGGTGGCAGGCGTCGACTGCACCCCGGGCAAGGATGCCGCCCAGCGTGCGTGGAAGATGACCCGTCCGGACCGCACCCAGTTCTGGTACGACTGCGACGGTTACCTCACGTCGGTCGTGGACAACAACGGCAACACGCAGACGTTCACCTACCAGAAGCTCACGTCCGGCAACAAACGGGCGAAGCTGCTGCGGTACATCACCGACCCGGCGGGACGCAGGACCCTCACGGTCGAGTACTACGCGAAGGGTGAGACCTACTCGTACATCGACGACACCGGTGCGAAGCTGACGGGGAGCAACCTCACCGATCCCGACATCATCGACCATGTCAAGTCGATGACCGACGTCTCGACCCGCAAGGTCTCCATCGTCTACAGCGACAAGGGCCTGCTGAGCGAGATGACCGACGGTGACGGCTCCAACCAGCCGAAGGTCTTCAAGTTCACCTACGACGCCACCCAGGGCAACAAGAACGTCAAGCTGGTGACGGTCACCGACCCGCGCGGCCACGCCACGTCCCTCGACTACTACTACCCGCAGGCCGGCGACGACCCCAAGTTCCACTGGCGGGCCAAGACGATCGAGGACCGGCTCGACAACCCCACGCTCTTCGAGTACACCGACCCCGACGGCACGTCCGGATCGACGATCCGGACGAAGGTCACGGACGCCCAGACCCACGCCACCACCTATGACACCGACGGCTACGGCCGCCCCACGCAGATCACCAACGCCAAGTCAGAGCCGACCAAGCTGAACTGGGACGCCGACAACAACGTGACGCGTCTCGAGGCGATCGACGGCGCGGTCTCGACTTACGTCTACGACCCCAAGACCGGTTATCCGCTGGAGCAGAAGGACGCCGAGGCCAACAAGAACGGCACGGCCCCCGCAACCCTCACCTACCAGACCGGCCTGAACGGCTACACCGCCGACCTCTACGAGAAGAAGTCGCCCGAGGGCCGCGCCTGGCGGTTCGGCTACGACTCCTTCGGCAACCTGAAGACGGTCACGGACCCGAAGGGTGTCGCGACGACATCGGTGCCGGACGACTACATCACGAAGTACGACTACGACTCCTACGGTGAGCTGACCAAGGCGACCGACGCCAACGGCAACCCGACGACGTACAGCGACTTCCATGCGGTCGGCTACCCGAAGACGATCACCGACGCCAAGTCCAACCCGACCAAGTACGTCTACGACGAGCGGGGCCAGGTCACCCAGGTCACCGACGCCAACCAGAAGGTGACCACGCAGACCTACGACACGTTCGGGCGTCCGATGGTCAACACGGTGCCGAAGGACCAGGCGGCGGGCACCCTGATCACCACGCCCGCACCGGTGTACGACGTCAACGACAACGTCACCAGGGCGACGGCGCCGAACGGCGCGGTGTCCACGGCCGTTTACGACGACGCGGACCAGGTCAGCTCGGCGACGGCGCCGGCGAATAACCAGACCGACCCGCGCACCACGACCTACACCTACGACAACGTCGGCAACCTGAAGGCGACGACGGAGCCCAAGGGCACGGCGACGACGACGGACACGACCGACTACGTCACAACCAACTACTACGACGAGATCTACCAGCTCACCTCCGTGGTCAACGCCCAGGGCGACAAGGTCTCGTACGAGTACGACAACGTCGGCAACGTCACCAAGGTCATCGACCCCAAGAAGAACGCCACCGCCGACACCACCGACTACACGATCAAGACCGTCTACGACCTGAACCACCGGGTCACGGCCGTCACGGACGCGGTCGGCAAGACCACCAAGAAGGGCTACGACAAGGACTCGCTGGTCACCTCGACCACGGACGCCGACAACAACACCTCGCTCATCACCTACGACGAGCGCGGCAAGCCGACCGAGCTCAAGGTCCCGCACGACGGCACCTCGACCATCACGTACCGCACGACGAAGTACGAGTACGACCAGGCCGGCAACAACACCAAGGTGCTCACACCGCGGGCGACGGCGGCCGGTACGACCAGCGCGTTCACCGCCCGTGTCGAGTACGACACGCTGAACCGCCCGGTCAAGCAGTACCAGCCCTACGACCCGGCGGACAGCCGCTACAACGACGCCAGCGTCTACACGGAGACCACCTACGACAAGGTGGGCCAGGTGGCGAAGACCTCGCTGCCGCCGTCGGACGGTGAGACGGTCCGCAACGACACCGCCTACGCCTACTTCGACAACGGCTGGGTGCGATCGGCCACGGACCCGTGGGACATCGCCACGACCTACGACTACAACGACCTGGGCCAGCAGACCAAGCGGACCCTGACCTCGGCGGGCGGCTCCTCGGACCGCACGATGACGTGGTCGTTCCATCCCGACGGCTCGCTGAAGTCCCGTGCGGACGATGGCGTCCCGGTGGGCAGGTCGGTCGTCCTGGTGGACAACTCCGACACCCAGAACACTTCGAAGACCGGCACCTGGACGAAGGCAGACATCGCCGGCCAGCAGGGCTACAACCACGAGACCCACGCGGCGGGCACCGGTACGGACGCCTTCACGTGGACGCTCAACATTCCCAAGGACGGCACGTACACCGCGTACGTGAAGTTCCCGAAGGTGACGGGCGCCGCGACGACGGCGAAGTACACGCTCACCCACGGGACCGGCACGGTCGACAAGACGATCGACCAGAACGCGACCGCGAACCAGGGCACCTGGGTCTCCCTGGGCTCCTACTCCTTCAATCAGGGCAACGCGGCCAAGCTGCAACTGTTCCAGAACAGCGGTGGTGTCGTCGTCGCGGACGGCGTGAAGCTCGTCCGTGACACCAGTGGCGACCCGGCCGACACGGAGAAGAGCAACTTCGTCTACTCCTACGACCTCAACGGCAACCTCACGTCGATCGACGACACCTCGTCGACCGCGAAGATCGACGGGTACGCGATCACCTACACGGGCCTCAACCAGGTCCAGAAGGTGACCGAGTCGCTGTCCGGGCAGGAGAAGAAGTCCACCTCGTACGCGTACGACGCGAACGGCCAGCCGGACACGGTCACGCACCCTGACCAGTTCTCCAAGTACACGTACGACCTGCGCAACCTGGTGAAGACGGTCTCGGTCGGCAAGTCGGCCACGGACAACTCGCCGAAGGTGACGTCGTACACCTACACCGATCGTGGTCAGCCACTCCAGGAGACCAAGGCCAACGGCAACACCGTTGACTACAGCTACTACCTGGACGCGGCGCTGAAGTCGTCGACGGAGAAGAAGCCCAACGGCACCCTCGTCTCCTCGCACACCTACGCCTACGACCCCAACGGTAACAAGGCGCAGGATGTCGCGAAGAAGATGAACGCCGACGACCACGCGGCGTACCTGTCATCGACGACGGACTACACCTACGACCCGGCCGACCGGCTCACCCAGGCGGTCAAGACGGGCAACGGCGCGGAGACCGAGAGCTACGTCTACGACGACAACGCCAATGTCATCAGCCAGACCGTCAGCAACCTCACAACCAACTACGACTACGACCGCAACCGCCTGCTGAGCGCCACCGCTGTCGGCGGTGCGACGTCGAACTACAACTACGACCCGTTCGGCCGCCAGGAGTCCGTCACCTCGGGCGGGCAGATCATCTCCCGAAGCGTGTACGACGGCTTCGACCACGTCGTGGAGTCCCAGAAGAAGGACGACACGGGGGCGATGAAGTCCACCACGTACGCCTTCGACCCGCTCGACCGCACCACGTCCAAGACGGCGGACGGCAAGACGACGGACTACGAGTACCTGGGTCTGTCGAACGAGGTCCTGGACGAGAAGGTCGCGGGCGAGCTGACCAAGTCGTACCAGTACAGCCCGTGGGGCGAGCGCCTGTCGCAGGTCACGCACAACAGCGACGGCACGACCGAGGACGGCTACTACGGCTACAACAGCCACACCGACGTCGAAACCGTCACGGACAACCACGGTGACACGAAGGCCACCTACGGCTACACCGCGTACGGCTCCGACGACAAGTCCGAGTTCACCGGCATCGACAAACCGAGCACCACGGATCCGACCAAGGAGGCCTACAACCCCTACCGCTACAACGCGAAACGCTGGGACGCCCGCTCCGGCACCTACGACATGGGCTTCCGCGACTACGACCCGGGCCTGAACCGCTTCACCACCCGGGACATGTACACCGGCGCTCTCGCCGACATGGGCCTTGGCTCTGATCCCTTCACGGGGAACCGCTACGCCTTCACAGGCGGAAATCCCATTTCGCAGATCGAAGTCGATGGTCATACGTCGGTCGATGCCCTGTGTTCGGGCGTCAGTGGGTGCAATGCCGTCACGGTCGGCCGGAATGCGGCACTTCCCGGAAAGACAGGGAACAAGACCACGCGGCACAATCTGGCCCAGGCCCGTGCAATCCAGGAAATCGAGGCGCAAGCCGCGAGCATCGGGGCGACTGAATTCTCAGTGCTGACTCCGGACCAAAGCGCCATTCCCGGGGCGAACAAGGAGTGCATGTCCCCCCGCAACGGCAATCGAGGGACGCCGCGGAGGAACCGAGGACTCGCGGTTCCCAACTGCAGCTTCGGCACGCCCGACATCCTCGGCTACGACGCCAAGGCCGACGTCTACTACGTCTGGGAGGTCAAGTCGGTCGGGGAGGCGAGCAAGGCGGTACCTGAGGCCGAGTGGTACGTGAACCGTCTCAAGGCCAATGGGGAGAACGCAGTCCTCGGTTGGATGATCGGCGGGCCCTATGCGGTCGGAAACGGCGACAAGGTCATGGGGCCGGAGGAAGGTGCGGTCATTTACGGAAGGGGCAGCGAAAAGAAGTTCAAGAAGATCTTCAACAACAGCTCCATGGCAGTGGCCCGAGAAGCTGCCGCCAGTCGGACGCCGAATCCATCGGCGGGCCCCGGACCTGGTGCATACCCAGGTACGGCTTGGCAGGAAGGAGTTGGAACGAGGCCGCTGTCCAACAACGGCGGGTGGGACCCCTTGGTCATTCCGCTGTTCACGCTAGCCGGCATGGCAGTGGTCGGGGGAGCGGTCGTGATGGGCCCCGAAGCAGCCGTAGGTGCAGGTGCGGCCGCTCTCACCGGGTATGGATTGGCCGCTTGATGTTCGGAACCCCCGCGAATAGTATATTCGCGGGGGTTCCGTGTAATCGAAATAGCTGGTGGTGGCCGTGAAGGAACTGTCCGACTTCTTGAGGGATTTTGTAACGCCCGAGCTGAAGCCTCTTGGCTTCAGAAAGAAAGGGCGGTTGTACAGACTCGACGGTGACTCCGGAGATGTTGCCTTCATGAGCTTCGCGCCCATGCGCATTGATCCCGATGCAGTGGTTTTTCATGTCTCGTGTTTGTTCGTTCCTGAGCCCTATTGGCAGTTCGTGAACCGGCAGTACATGGTTGCCGGCGTTCCCGAGGCGAACGAGTCGGGAGCCCTGGCGTCCTACTCTTTGATGCCGCCGGATTCGGTGGCTCATGACCCTGCTTCGTCGGGTGTCGCCCGTACGAGATGGGCCTTTGGCGACAGGAACCGCGCCGAGGTGGGGGAGGTACTCGGCGAAGCGCTGGTGGCCGAGGTTCCAAGAATCCGCCACCTGCTCGTCCGAGAGAACCTTCTCACGGCGATCCAGTCGCCGGAAACGCCGTCGATTCGTCGTCGCGGGGCGCTCAAGTCGGAGTTGCTGCTCATGATTGACGACTACTCTCGGGAGAGGATTGAGGATCTGCTCTCCAAGATGGGCGAAAACGATCCATTCATTGAACTCTTCACCCGGTGGGCCGATATGAGACGCGGTCTCATGTCCTGAATCACGCCTGGCAGCCGACGCCGGAGCAACAGCGGAACGATGGCCGGGGGCCCGGTCGGCTCGGTGGGCGGGAGGTCGCGGTAGGTGTACGCCTTCCGGCGACCTCGACGTCGTCCTCTGCCGGCGGGTCGGACACCACCGGCCCGAACACGGCCGGCCGATGAGTTTCGGGTCCGCCGTCGGTCTACCTCTCAAGACCACCTGTGTGAGGAGCGGCAATGACCGACACCACCCTCGACCTCGGACCCCAGGCCCGGATCGTGGCGCGCCTGGCGGAGGGCGTGACCGACGAGCAGCTCTCGGCCCCGACGCCCTGCCCGGACTACGCGGTGCGCAACCTGCTGGGGCACCTGGCCGGCCTGGCCGTCGCCTTCCGTGACGCCGGGCGCAAGGATCTGGGTGCCACGACGGACACCAGCCCGACGTCCGCGCTGCCCGACATCGGGCCGGGCTGGCGTCAGGAGCTGCCCAAGGTGCTCGACGAGCTCGCCGACGCGTGGCGCGACCCGGCCGCCTGGACCGGCATGACCCGCGCGGGCGGCGTGGACCTGCCCGGTCCCGTCGCCGGCCTCGTCGCGGTCGACGAGATCATGATCCACGGCTGGGACCTGGCCCGGGCAACCGGCCAGCCGTACGACGCCGACCCCGCCGCACTGCAGGCCGTTCACGACTTCCTCCTCGCAGCAGCCGACGACCCGACCCGCGACAGCATCTTCGGCCCCATCGTCCCCGTCCCGGCCGACGCTCCGCTGCTCGACCGGGCGCTGGGGCTGAGCGGGCGGGATCCGGGCTGGACGCGGTAAATCCCGGGGTGCGATCACCGGGCACGTACGCTCCCTGCATGCCCGGCTCTCTCACCCTCACCCTCACCGTCCTCGGCACGGCCTCCCCGCACCCGCGGCCGGACCGGCCCTGCTCCGGCTATCTGGTGCGCGGTGGCGGTGCCGAGGTGTGGGTGGACGCCGGGCCCGGGAGCTTCGCGGAGTTGCAGCGGCACACCGATCCGGCATGGCTCAGCGCGATCTGGATCTCGCATCTGCACGCAGACCACAACGCCGATCTGCTCTCCGCCGTATACGGGTTGGCCTACGGCGGACTGACCCCGTCGACCCCCATTCCCGTCTATGCCCCGGCAGGCTGCGCCCAGCGCCTCGCCGGGTTCTTCGGGCGGCCGGACGCCGGGTTCCTGAGCGGCGTCTTCGACTTCCGGACCCTGTACGACGGCCACAGCGCCCGGCACGGCGAACTGCTCCTCACCGCACACGAGGTCAAGCACGACGTGGAGGCCTACGGCCTGCGCGCCGAGACCGGCGGCCGCACCCTCGCCTACTCCGGCGACACCGGGCCCTGCGCCGCCCTCACCGAACTCGCCGAGCGCGCCGACTTGTTCCTCTGCGAGGCCGACATCGACGCACATCGCGAAGGCGAACAGGTACATCTGACCCCCGAGGACGCCGGCGCCACGGCCCGCGCGGCCGGCGTACGGCAGCTGCTCGTCACGCATGTCGGGCCCACGCTCACCCCCGAGGCGGCGACCGCCCGCGCAGCCTCCGTCTTCGGCGGGCCGACAGCCGCCGCCCGCGTCGGGGAGACCCGGGCCGTCTGACCGGCGGTCTTTACCGCAACCTCACCTTCCTTTGTCAGAAGCATTGACGAAACACGCGCCCCCTCCTACCTTCAAGCCGTCGTACTTCGTACGTCATATATGAGACGCGATACGTGAGATCCGATACGCGAGATCCGAGAGGCGCGCATGACCTCTGTGCCCACGCCGATCCCCTCCCGCACGCAGTACGTGCTGGAAGGGATCAAACACCGCATCCTCACCGGGCAGTTGACCCCGGGGCAGGCTCTGGTCGAGACCGAGCTCGCCGCACAGTTCGGGGTGTCCAAGACCCCGGTGCGCGAGGCGCTCAAGACCCTGGCCGGCACCGGGCTCGTCGTGATGAACCAGTACAAGGGCGTCACGGTGCGCATGGTGGACGCGGACATGGCGCGCGAGGTGTACGACGTCCGACTGCTCCTGGAGCCCGAGGCGCTGAAGCGTGCCGTGCAGCGCGGGGCGTCCCTCGACGCCGCGCGGGACGCGCTGACCCGTGCCGACGGGGCCACGGACACCGCCGAACGGTCGCTCGCCAACCGTGAGTTCCACCGCGCCCTGTACCTGCCCTGCGGCAACCCGCTGCTCGGCCGGATGCTCGACGAGGTCCGCGACCAGGCGGCCCTGGTCTCCGCCGTCGCCTGGGCGGCCTCGCCGTCCTGGGACCGGGAGGCCGGCGAGCACCGCGAGATCCTGCGGCTCGCCCTCGCCGGTGACGCCGACGGCGCGGCCCGCGCCCTGCACGCGCACATCGGGTCGTTCGTGCAACGGGCCTTCCCGCAGGCGGAGCCCGGGGCGGCCCAGGGAGAGGACGGTCAGGCATGACAACGACGTTCGAGACCCAGCGGACGGCCCTGGCCGACGTGGTGGCGATCCCGGTGACGCCGTTCGCCGAGGACGGCACCATCGACCAGGCCACCCACCGGGCCCTGCTGCGTCGTCTCCTCGACGGAGGGGTCAGGACCCTCACCCCGAACGGCAACACCGGGGAGTTCTACGCCCTCACCCCCCGGGAGCGGCAGCTCGTCACCGAGTGGACCATCGACGAGACCGGCGACCGTGCCGTGATCCTCGTCGGGGTCGGGCACGACGTGCCGACCGCCGTCGCCTCCGCCCGGCACGCCCGTGAGCAGGGCGCCCAGATGGTGATGGTCCACCAGCCCGTCCACCCGTACGTCTCGCAGAGCGGCTGGGTCGACTACCACCGCGCGATCGCCGAGGCGGTGCCCGAGCTGGGTGTCGTCCCGTACATCCGCAACGCCCAGCTGCACGGCTTCCGGCTCGCCGAACTCGCCGACGCCTGCCCGAACGTCATCGGCGTGAAGTACGCCGTCCCGGACGCGGCCAGGTTCGCCGCGTTCGCCCGCGACGCCGGCCTCGACCGCTTCGTGTGGGTCGCCGGTCTCGCCGAGCCGTACGCCCCCTCGTACTTCTCCGCGGGCGCCACCGGCTTCACCTCGGGACTCGTGAACGTCGCCCCGGCCGTTTCGCTGAACATGATCGAAGCGCTTCGATCCGGCGACTTCCCGGCCGCCATGAAGGTCTGGGAGCAGATCCGCCGCTTCGAGGAACTGCGTGCCGCCAACGGCTCCGCCAACAACGTCACCGTCGTCAAGGAGGCCCTCGCCTCCCTCGGCCTGTGCCGCCGTGACGTCCGGCCGCCGAGCCGGCAGCTGCCCGAGGAAGAGCGGGCGGAAGTCGCCGCCATAGCCGCGGGGTGGTCCATGTGAACGGGATGAACGAGCCGATCAGAAGGCGCCCCGAAGACCTCAGAAGCCACCAGTGGTACGGCACAGACGGCCTGCGCTCCTTCAGCCACCGCGCCCGCACCCGCCAGCTCGGCTACCTGCCCGAGGAGCACCTGGGCAAGCCGGTCATCGCGATCCTCAACACCTGGTCCGACATCAACCCGTGCCACGTCCATCTGCGCGACCGCGCGCAGGCGGTGAAGCGGGGGGTGTGGCAGGCCGGGGGCTTCCCGCTCGAATTCCCGGTCTCCACCCTCTCGGAGACCTTCCAGAAGCCGACCCCGATGCTCTACCGCAACATGCTCGCGATGGAGACCGAGGAGCTGCTGCGGTCCTACCCGGTCGACGGGGCCGTACTGATGGGCGGCTGCGACAAGTCCACGCCCGCCCTGCTGATGGGCGCCGCGACCGCCGACCTGCCCGCGGTCTTCGTGCCGGCCGGGCCCATGCTGCCGGGCCACTGGCGCAACGAGATCCTCGGTTCCGGCACCGACATGTGGAAGTACTGGGACGACAAGCGGGCCGGCCTCATCGGCGACTGCGAGATGACCGAGCTGGAGTCCGGCCTCGCCCGCTCGCCCGGGCACTGCATGACGATGGGTACGGCGTCCACGCTGACCGCCGCCGCCGAGGCCCTCGGTGTCACGGTCCCGGGTGCCTCCAGCATCCCGGCCGTGGACTCCGGGCACGACCGGATGGCCGCGGCCGCGGGCCTCAGGATCGTCGAGCTGGTCCACAAGGACCGGAAACTGAGCGAGATCCTCACCCGCGACGCCTTCGAGGACGCCGTCACCACCGTCCTCGGCCTCGGCGGCTCCACCAACGCCGTGATCCACCTGATCGCCATGGCGGGCCGGGCGGGCGTCAAGCTCACCCTCGACGACTTCGACCGCATCGCCCGCACGGTCCCGGTGCTCGCCAACGTACGGCCCGGCGGACAGACGTACCTGATGGAGGACTTCCACTTCGCCGGCGGTCTGCCCGCCTTCCTCTCCCGGATCCCGGACCTGCTCCACCTGGAGCGGCCCACCGTCTCGTACGACACGATGCGCGAGCAGATCTCCGGCGCGCAGGTGCACAACGACGACGTCATCCGGCCCCGGGACAACCCGGTCGCGAACGAGGGCGGGGTCGCCGTCCTGCGCGGCAACCTCTGCCCGGACGGCGCGGTCATCAAGCACATCTCGGCCGAGCCGCACCTGCTCAAGCACACCGGTACCGCCGTCGTCTTCGACGACTACCGGACGATGCAGCGCACCATCAACGACCCGGCGCTGAACATCACCGCCGACAGCGTGCTGGTGCTGCGCAACGCCGGGCCCAAGGGCGGACCGGGCATGCCCGAGTACGGCATGCTGCCCATCCCCGACCACCTGCTCAAGCAGGGTGTGCGGGACATGGTCCGCATCTCCGACGCCCGGATGAGCGGCACGAGTTACGGCGCCTGTGTGCTGCACGTGGCGCCCGAGTCGTACATCGGCGGACCGCTGGCCCTGGTACGGACCGGCGACAGCATCACCCTCGACGTCGAGGCCCGTGCTCTTCAACTCAACGTGGACGACGAGGAGTTGGAGCGTCGCCGGGCCGAGTGGACGCCGCCGCCGGTGCGGTACGAGCGTGGCTACGGCGCGCTCTACAACGAACAGATCACCCAGGCCGACACGGGCTGCGACTTCGAGTTCCTGGCCCGCCCCGGCAAGGTGCAGGACCCGTACGCGGGCTGAACCACAGCAGTACCCACCCGCACACCCATGCACATACAGAAAGCGCTTCACCCGCACCAGAACGCACGACGTACCCAGAAACGGAGAACAGTCGTGGCCCAAGCCGCAGCCGTGGCGAAACCGCCCGCGCCACCCCGGCGACGCCGTGCCTCCGCCACGCCGCGCAGGCTCCCTTACCTGCTGATCGCGCCGGCGGCCCTGCTCATGCTGGGCTTCATCGCCTATCCGGTCATCAGCGTCTTCTACTACAGCCTGCAGAACTACAACCCCACCAAACCGTGGCGGAACGGCTACGCGGGCTTCGACAACTTCGTCCACGCCTTCACCGAGGACCCGATCTTCTGGGACACGCTGGTCTTCAGCGCCAAGTGGGTCGTCGTCGAGGTCGGGCTCCAGCTGCTGTTCGGTCTGGCGCTGGCACTGATCGTCAACCAGACCTTCGTGGGCCGGGGCCTGGGACGCGCCATGGTCTTCTCCCCCTGGGCCGTCTCCGGCGTGCTCACCTCCGCGATCTGGGTGCTGCTCTACAACTCCCAGACGGGCATCACCCGTTACCTCGCGGACATGGGCATCGGCAGCTACGGCACCAGCTGGCTGTCGGACACCTCGACCGTGTTCCCGGCGGCGATCGTCGCCGACCTGTGGCGCGGTGTCCCCTTCTTCGCGATCCTCATCCTCGCCGACCTGCAGTCCGTCTCGAAGGACCTGTACGAGGCCGCAGAGGTCGACGGGGCGAGCCGCATCAAGCAGTTCTGGCACATCACGCTGCCGCACCTGAAGGACGCGATCATCCTGTCCACGCTGCTGCGCGCGGTGTGGGAGTTCAACAACGTCGACCTCCTCTACACCCTCACCGGCGGCGGACCCGCGGGCGAGACGACGACGCTCCCGCTCTACATCGCCAACACCAGCGTCGACGCGCACAACTTCGGCTACGCGTCCGCCCTGACCACGGTCGCGTTCGTCATCCTGCTCTTCTGCTCGATGGTCTATCTGCGCCTGAGCAAGTTCGGAGGTGGGGACAAGTGAGCACCAAGGAGGCCACCGCGGTCGCACCGGCCCCCCGGCGCACGGTTCCCGAACCGCAGCGCCCGGTCAAGAAGCGTCCCGCCTGGGACGAGGCACCCCGCTGGCAGATCTACCTGCCGCTGTCGATCTACCTCGTCTTCACGCTCATCCCCTTCTACTGGATCCTGCTGTTCGCGCTGCGCCCGGCCGGCTCGACCTCGCTCGTGCCCTGGCCGATCACCTTCGACCACTTCGAGAAGGTGTGGACGGAGCGCGCCTTCGCCACCTACTTCGAGAACAGCGTGCTCGTCGGTCTCGCCACCCTGGTGATGACGACCCTCGTCGCGCTGGCCGGCGGCTACGCGCTCGCCCGCTTCAACTTCAAGATCAAGCAGGCCTTCATGCTGGCCCTGCTGTGCTCGCAGTTCGTGCCGGGCGCGCTGCTCCTGGTGCCGCTGTTCGAGATCTTCGCCGAGCTCCAGATGATCAACTCGCTGGGCAGCGTCATCATCGCGGAAACCGTGTTCCAGCTGCCACTGTCGATGATCCTGATCAGCAACTTCATCAAGAACGTGCCGTACTCGCTGGAGGAGGCGGCCTGGGTCGACGGCTGCAACCGGTTCACCGCGTTCCGGATCGTCGTCCTGCCGCTGCTGCGGCCCGGTCTGATCGCCGTCGGCTCCTTCGCCTTCGTGCACTCCTGGAACCACTTCCTGTTCGCCCTGATGTTCCTGAACAACCAGAGCAAGCAGACGATCCCGGTCGGCCTCAACACCCTGATGAGCGCGGACAGCGTCGACCTCGGCGCGCTCGCCGCGGGCGGCATCATCGCGGCCGTACCCGTCGTGATCGTGTTCGCCTTCATCCAGAAGTGGCTGATCACGGGCTTCAGCGCGGGGGCGGTGAAGGGATGAGGAAGCGTCACCTCGCCGTCGCCCTAGGCCTGTTGGGGATGCTCTGCGTCCCCGCCCACGCCGAGGCCCGTGACATCAGCCGCGAGACCCTGGCCCCGAACGACGGCTGGGCGGCCGCCGCCGGCGGCACCACCGGGGGCGCGGCGGCCGATGACGCCCATGTGTACACGGTCACCGACCGCGCCGGACTGGTCCGTGCCCTGGACGGCGGCAGCGCCACCCCGAAGATCATCAAGATCGCCGGGACCATCGACGCCAACACCGACGACGACGGCGACCGCCTGGACTGCGCCGACTACGCCACCGACGGCTACGGCCTGAAGAAGTACCTGGCGGCCTACGACCCCCGTACGTGGGGTGCGGCCAAGCCCAGCGGCCCGCAGGAGGAGGCCCGCCAGGCCTCGGCGGCGAAGCAGGCGGAGCGGATCGTCCTGCCGGTCGGCTCGAACACCACGATCGTCGGGCTCGGCTCCTCAGCGGTCCTCAAGGGCGCCAGCCTCCAGGTGAAGAACGCGGACAACGTCATCGTCCGCAACCTCGAACTGCGCGACGCCTACGACTGCTTCCCCGTCTGGCAGCCCAACACCGGCGGCCTCGGCGACTGGAAGACGGCGTACGACACCCTGTGGCTGACCGGCGCCACCCATGTCTGGATCGACCACGTCACGGCGAGCGACAAGGGCCACCCGGACGAGAAGGAGCCCACCTACTTCGCCCGCAACTACCTCCGCCACGACGGCCTGCTCGACATCACCAACGGCTCCGACCTGGTCACCGTCTCCTGGAGCCGGTTCGCCGACCACGACAAGGCGATGCTCATCGGCAACGGCGACACGGCCACCGGCGACCGCGGCAAGCTCCGGGTGACCCTGCACCACAACGAGTTCGAGTCCGTCGTCCAGCGCGCCCCCCGCGTCCGCTTCGGCCAGGTGCACCTCTACAACAACCGGTACGTCGTCCCAAAGGACGCCCACGACTACCGCTACTCCATCGGAGTGTCCACCGAATCGGCGATCCACGCCGAGAACAACGCCTTCACCACCCCCGGCCACATCGAGGCCGCCGACCTGGTCAAGAGCTGGAACGGCACCGCCCTCCACCAGCGCGGCAGCCTCTTCAACGGCTATCCGGTGGACCTGCTCACGATCCACAACGCCTACAACTCGGGCAGCGAGCGTGACCTCACGGCCGACGTCGGCTGGGTACCCACCCTGCACACAGAGATCGACAGCGCCGCCACGGCCGACCGAGAGGTGGCACGCGGCGCGGGCGCAGGGAGGACCCCATGACCGTAGACATCGTCCTGGCGGGAGCGCGTGGCCACGGCCACTGGCACCTGGAGAACATCCGCAGGCTCCAGGACAAGGGCATCGTCCGGCTCGCCGGCATCTGCGAGCTGACCCCGCTGACCGCGGACGAGCTCCCCGAGGGCCTCGGCACGCCGGAGCAGTCCGCCGACTTCGGCGCCCTCCTCGACTCGACCGGCGCCCGGATCGCGGTGATCTGCACGCCGATCCCGACCCACACGGACCTGGCGCTGACGGCCGCGCGCAGGGGCGTGCACCTCCTGCTGGAGAAGCCGCCCGCCCCCTCGTACGCCGAGTTCCGCCGCATGGCGGACGGGGTCGCCGAGGCCGGGGTGGTCTGCCAGATCGGCTTCCAGTCGCTGGGCTCGCACGCCGTGCCCGCGATCCGCGAGCTGATCGGCGAGGGTGCCATCGGCGACCTGGTCGGCGTCGGCGGGGCCGGCGCCTGGGCGCGCCCCGAGGCGTACTACCGGCGGGCGCCCTGGGCCGGCAAGCGGCGGCTGAACGGTGTCGACGTGATCGACGGGGTGCTGACCAACCCGCTGGCGCACGCCGTCGCCACCGCCCTCGCGCTGGCCGGCGCCTCGCGTGCCGAGGACGTCGCCGGGATCGAGACCGAGCTGCTGCGCGCCAACGACATCGAGTCCGACGACACCTCCTGCGTCCGCGTGACCACCACGCGGGGCCTCCCGGTCACCGTCGCCGCGACCCTGTGCGCCGAGGACCCCGACGAGCCGTACGTCGTCGCGCACGGCAGCAGCGGCCGGATCACCTTCTGGTACAAGCAGGACCGCGTGCTGCTCCAGCGGGCCGACCACGGCCCCGAGGAGTACGAGTACGGCCGCACCGACCTGCTGGAGAACCTCGTCGAGCACCTCACCGACGGTGCGGAACTGCTGGTCACTCCGGATGCCACCGGCGCCTTCATGAAGGTCGTCGAGGCGATCCGGCAAGCGCCCGACCCGGCCCCGCTGCCCGACAGCGCCTGGCATCTGCTCCCGGGCGAGCGGCGCAGGGTCGTCCCCGGCATCGACGGACTGGTCGCGGCCGCCGCCGACACTCTCGCCCTCTACTCAGAGCTGGGCGCCTCGTGGGCGCCACGAAACGAGGTGAGCACCTGATGACGACCAACGACTCGCCGGTGCTGCGTGTCGGGGGCCGACCGGTCGGCCGGTACGTCACCCGGCCCGAGCTGCCGCCCCGGCTCTCCCCGCGCCCGTACCTGCACCCCGTCACCACCCTGGCCGGCACGGCTGTCACCGAGCTCAGCCCCGCCGACCACATCCACCACCTCGGCGTCGGTGTCGCCGTTCCCGACGTCGAGGGGTTCAACTTCTGGGGCGGCCGCACCTACGTCCGCGACCAGGGCCCGACCGAGCTCGACAACCACGGCGCCCAGCGGCACACCGCGTTCCAGTTGCGCGACCCCGACGGGCTCGTGGAGGAACTGCGCTGGGTGGCCGCGGGCGGTGAGCTGCTGCGCGAGCGCCGTACCGTCGCCGCCACCGAACTCACCGACAGTGCCTGGGCGTTGGACTTCACCTTCTCCCTCACCAACGTCACGCCGGACCCGCTGTCGATCGGCAGCCCGGCGACCAACGGGCGCCCCGGCGCGGCCTACGGCGGCTTCTTCTGGCGGGCCCGCAAGGAACAGGAGAACCCGCGGGTCTTCACCGCCGGCACCGAGGGCGAGGCCGAGATCCACGGCACCCGCGCCGACTGGCTCGCCCTGGCCGGCGCCGACTGGACCCTGGTCTTCGCGGGCGCCACCGAACAGACCCGCCGGGACCCATGGTTCGTGCGCACCGCCGAGTACCCGGGCGTCGGCTCGTCCCTGGCGTACGACGAGCGGCTGCCGATCGAGCCGGGCGACACCGTCGTGCGCCGGATCGTCACCGTGGTCGCCGACGGCCGCCTCGACCGGGACGGCGCCGCCGCCCTCATCCGCAAGGCGGTGAGCCTGTGACCGCCGAGACGAACCCGACCCCTGTTCCGGCCGCCGAGACGAACCCGCACCCTGTTCCGGCCGCCGAGACGAACCCGCACCCTGTCCCGGCCGCCGAGACGTATACGAACCCCGTCCTGAACGCCGACTGGTCCGACCCGGACGTCGTCCGCGTCGGCGACGATTTCTACCTCACGGCGTCCAGCTTCAGCCGCGCCCCCGGTCTGCCGCTGCTGCACTCCCGCGATCTGGTCAACTGGACGCTCGTCGGCCACGCCCTCGAACGCCTGGAACCGGCGGGCGAGTTCAGGGCACCGCGGCACGACTGCGGAGTCTGGGCCCCGGCACTCAGGCATCACGACGACCGCTTCTGGATCTTCTGGGGCGATCCCGACCAGGGCATCTTCCAGATCAACGCCCCCGAGATACGCGGCCCTTGGACCCGCCCCCATCTGCTGAAGGAGGGCAAGGGGCTCATCGACGCCTGCCCCCTGTGGGACGACGAGACCGGCGAGGCCTACCTGGTGCACGCCTGGGCCAAGTCCCGCTCGGGCATCAAGAACCGCCTCACCGGCCACCGCATGCACCCTGACGGCACCTCACTTCTCGACGAGGGCAAGGTGATCGTCGACGGGGATCGTATCCCCGGCTGGTTCACCCTCGAGGGTCCCAAGCTCTACCGGCAGGACGGCTGGTTCTGGATCTTCGCTCCCGCCGGGAGCGTGGAGACCGGCTGGCAGGGCGCCTTCCGCTCGCGCGGCTTCTTCGGGCCGTACGAGGAGAAGATCGTCCTGGAACAGAAGGACACCGACGTCAACGGCCCCCACCAGGGCGGCTGGGTGCGCACCACGTCCGGCGAGGACTGGTTCCTGCACTTCCAGCAGCGCGGTGCCTACGGCCGGGTCGTCCACCTCCAGCCGATGCGCTGGACCGCGGACGGCTGGCCGGTGCTCGGGGACGACGGCGCCCCCGTAGCCGTATACAAGAAGCCCGACCTGCCACCGCAGCAGGCCGCCGCACCCGCCACCGACGACGACTTCCCCGGCGGACGCTTCGGCCGTCAGTGGCAGTGGACGGCCAACCCGCAGGACGGCTGGGCCACCCAGCACTCCGGGGACGGCCTCCGCCTCGCCTGTGTCCGCTCGGCCGACGCGCACGACCTGCGCAAAGTGCCGAGCGTCCTCACCCAGCGGCTGCCGGGCGTCCCGTCCGCCGTCGAGGTCGAACTGACCCTGCACGGCGAGGAACCGGGGGCGCGGGCCGGGCTCGCGGTACTCGGGGACGCCTTCAGCTGGATCGGACTGCAGCGGGGGGCCGACGGGACGGTCCACCTGGTGCACCGGTTCGCCGAGGCCGTCGCGGAGAAGGAACGCGACGCCGACCACCCGCGGCTCGCGCCCGAGGGGCGGGCCAGGCTGCGGATCGAGATCGGCACGGGAGCACGCTGCCGCTTCTTCTACGACGTCGGCGACGGCCCGCGTCCCTCCGGCCAGGTCTTCGCCGCCACCCCCTGGCGTTGGGTCGGCGCCCTGCTCGGCCTGTTCGCCCTCGCACCCGCCGGCCCGGGACAGGCCGGTGCGGCGAGTTTCACGCAGTTCAGGATCAGCCCGCTGTAAAGCACTGCTCGCGTACGTCTGTTGATCGCACGTAGAACGCCTGTTGGGAGCCGCAATGACGCACCTCCATAGCAAGCGCTTGCCGAGACCGGGTCACGGCAGAGTCGTGGCCGCCGTGATCGGTCTGGTGGCCGCCCTGTCTCTCGGGGCGGTCGGCGAGGCGAAGGCCGCAGCCCCGTCCTCGGCCGCTTCGGTGCCAGCCGACCGCTGGACCGACCGGGCCCACGGTTTCGCCTCCCTCGCCGGCGGCACGACCGGCGGGGCGGGCGGCAAGGTGGTGACCGTCACCGACCAGGCCTCGCTGGAGAAGTACGCGGCGGCCGAAGAGCCGTACGTCATCAGGGTCTCGGGGGCGATAGCCGTCGAGCCGTTCGGCTCGGACATCGTCGTGACCTCGAACAAGACGATCATCGGCGTCGGCGACACCGGCGAGATCGTCCACGGCGAGCTCCATCTGAACCCCGGCACGAGCAACGTCATCATCCGGAACCTGACGATCCGTGACTCCTACGTCGAGGGCGACTGGGACGGCAAGACGACCGACTTCGACGCGATCCAGATGGACACCGTCGACCACGTGTGGATCGACCACAACCGCTTCGCGCACATGGGCGACGGGCTGCTCGACATCCGCAAGGACAGCCAGTACATCACCGTCTCCTACAACCAGTTCAGCAACCACAACAAGGCGCTAGGGATCGGCTGGACCTCGAACGCGCTGACGCAGATCACCATCGACCACAACTGGTTCACGGGCACGAAGCAGCGCAACCCGTCTGCCGACAACTGCGCCTACGCCCACCTCTACAACAACTACCTGTCGGCGCAGGTGGCCGACGGCGACCCGGTGTGGACGTACGGCAACTGGGCGCGCGGCAGGACCAGGATGGTCCTCGAGAACAGCTACTTCGACGGCGTCCAGCACCCCCACCAGGCCGATGCCACCGCGGAGTTGGTGGAGCGCGGGTCGATCCTGAAGAACACGACCGGCCGGCACGACGAGTGGGGCACCGCCTTCGATCCCCGTGACTTCTACGACTACCGGCTGGACCCGGCGGCCGCCGTGCCCGCGCTGGTGAAGAGGTTCTCCGGCCCGCAGAAGCAGATCGGCGTCACGCTCCAGGTCCCGGCCGACCACCCGACCGTGCAGGCCGCCGTCGACGCCGTGCCCGACGGCAACGCCGTGCCGGTGACGATCGCCATCGCGCCGGGCACGTACCGGGCGAAGGTCTTCGTCCCCGCGACGAAGCCGAACATCGTGTTGCAGGGGACTGGACAGGACCGGTCCGACGCCGTCATCGTCTACGACACGCCCGCCGCGTACGGCGGCTCCACCGGGAGCGCGACCGTACGGATCGCCGCGAACGACGTCACGGCCCGCAACCTCACCTTCAGCAACGACTTCGACGAGGCCGCGCACGAGCTCAGCGGCGAGCAGGCCCTCGCCATGAAGACGACCGGCGACCGGATCGTCTTCGAGGACACCGCCTTCCTGGGCAACCAGGACACCCTGATGACCGACAGCCCCAAGCTGGACGTGATCAGCCGCGTCTACATCCGCGACTCGTACATCGAGGGCGATGTCGACTTCGTCTACGGACGCGCGACCACCGTCATCGAGCGGTCCGTCATCAAGGCGCTCAGCCGGGGTTCCGCCACCAACAACGGCTACATCACGGCGGCTTCGACATGGACGGGCAACCCGTACGGGTTCCTGATCACGAAGTCGAAGGTCGTGAGTGACGCCCCCGCCGGCAGCTTCCACCTCGGCCGGCCCTGGCACCCGGGCGGGGAACCGAACGCCATCGCCCAAGTGCTGTTCCGTGACACCGAGTTGCCCGCCGCGATCAAGGCCTCGCCGTGGACCGACATGAGCGGGTTCTCGTGGAAGGACGCCCGGTTCGCCGAGTACCGGACCTACGGGCCGGGAGCGGGTGTCACCGCGGACCGGCCGCAGATGAGCGACGCCGACGCGAAGACGCACACCGTCGCGAACTACCTCAAGGGCACGGACAACTGGGCTCCGCACGCCCGCCGCTGACCTCACACGGTGACCACTGACCCCCACAACTTCACATCTCCGCTGGATCCAGAAGAAGAGAGCCGACCAATGAAGATCAGCATCCGTAGAAGCAGGCGCGCGGCCATGGCCGTCGCCCTGGGCTCCGTGCTCGCGCTGACCGCCACCGCCTGTGGTGACGACGGCGGCGGCGCCGGCGGTGACAAGGGCGCCGAGGGCAGCGGCAAGGGCAAGGTCCTCTTCTGGGACAACAACGGCGGTGTCCGCACCGACATCTGGAAGGAGATCATCGCCGACTTCGAGAAGGCGAACCCGGACATCGACGTCGAGTACGTCGGGATCGCCTCCACCGAGTACCAGTCCAAGGTCGACACCGCCATCCAGGGCGGCGGCCTGCCGGACGTCGGCGGTGTCGGCGCGGCCATGATCGCGGCGATCTCCGCGCAGAACGCGCTGGACCCGCTGGACGACCGTCTCGCCAAGTCCTCCCTCAACGGCAAGCTCAACGAGGACATGGTCAAGTCGCTGAAGGCGGCCGGCGGCGGTGACGGCACCCTGTACTCGATCCCGACCTCCGCCAACAACGGTGTCCTCTACTACCGCACCGACCTGTTCGAGCAGGCGGGGCTGGACGCGCCGACCACCTGGGACAAGTTCTACGAGGCCGCGGACAAGCTCACGGCCGCGAGCAAGAACGAGTTCGGCTACACCATCCGCGGTGGCGCCGGTTCCATCGCCCAGGCGCTGGACGCGATGTACGGGCAGTCCGGCATCACGTCCTTCTGGGACGCGAGCGGGGCGAAGACCACGGTCAACGACCCGAAGAACGTGGCGGCGCTGGAGAAGTACACGGCCCTCTTCAAGAAGACCACTCCGGCCGCCGACCTCAACAACGACTTCACCAAGATGGTCGCCCAGTGGGATTCCGGCACGATCGGAATGCTGAACCACAACCTGGGCTCCTACCAGGATCACGTGAAGGCGTTCGGCATCGACAAGTTCCGCGGTATTCCGCAGCCGATCGGGCCCTCCGGCAAGCGGGTCCAGGTGTCCAACCCCGTTGACGGGCTCGGACTGTTCAAGACCTCCAAGAACAAGGAAGCAGCCTGGAAGTTCATCGAGTTCGCCACCTCGCACGAGGAGAACTCGAAGTTCAACGAGTCGGCCGGTCAGGTGCCGGCGAACAACGACGCCGCGAAGGATGCGTGGGTTTCGAAGGCGGAGCCCACGAAGCTGGCGGCCGAGGCGCTGAGTGACGGTTCCACGACCATTGTTCAGCTGCCGTACTACCTGCCTGACTGGGGCACGATCTCGAAGTCGGACAACGAGCCGAACTTCCAGAAGGTGCTGCTCGGGAAGATGAGTGAGAAGGACTTCCTGGACACGCTGGCGGAGCAGTTGAACACGGCTCAGGCGGAGTGGACGGAGCAGAAGGGCTAAGAGCTCGGCTGGTTCGGTTTTACGGCCGGCTGCGGGTTTGTTGTGGCTGGTCGCGCCCACGCGGCGGTTGCCGCATATAGGGCACAGCCCCGCGCCCCTTCGGGGGCGCGGGGTTACCCCCCACTTTGGAAGGCACCGCTATCTCGTAAGACCGTCGAGAAAGGCACATCGTCGTGTCGCTCACCCGCAGACAGGTCACCACCGCGGCCCTGGCCGCCGCTCCTCTCGCTCTTGCCGCGACCGGTACCGCGCAGGCCTCGGGCCGCCGTACTCGGACCCTCTATATCGCCGGTGACTCCACCGCCGCCCAGAAATACTCGGACGCCGCCCCGGAGACCGGGTGGGGCATGGCGATTCCGTTCTTCCTGCACAGGGATCGGCCCGTCGCCAATCACGCGGTGAACGGGCGCAGTTCGAAGAGCTTCGTCGACGAGGGACGGCTCGACGTCATTCTCTCCGCGATCCGGCCCGGGGACTTCCTGCTCGTCCAGTTCGCGCACAACGACGAGAAGACCACGGACCCCACGCGTTACACCGAGCCCTGGACGACGTACCAGGACTATCTGCGCCTGTACATCGAGGGTGCCCGGGCCCGTGGTGCCCGGCCCGTGCTCGCCACGGCCGTCGAGCGTCGCAGGTTCGACGCGGGCGGCAACGCCGTGCCGAGTCACGGCGACTATCCGGCGGCGATGCGTGCGCTCGCGGAGGAGGAGCGCGTGGCGCTGCTCGATCTCCAGGCCCTGTCGCTCGCGCTGTGGCAGAAGCTCGGTGTCGAGGAGACGAAGAAGTACTTCAACTGGACCGCGACCGAGCAGGACAACACGCACTTCAACCCGCCGGGCGCGATCGCGGTGGCCCGGCTGGTCGCCGCCGAGCTGCTGCACCACCGGGTGCTGGCGCCCCAGGACGTGCGTCGGCTCGACGCGGAGATCCCGGAGTCCTGGATCACCTGGCCGACGGCCACCGCGTAACCACCCCGACCTCAGAGAAGAGAGCCGCACCATGAACACACGTGTATGGCATGGGCATGTCACCACGAAGGCCGTCGTACTGATCGGCTGCACCGCGCTCGTCCTCGGTGTCACCGGCACCACCGCCCAGGCCGGGTCCCGTGACCTCGGCCGCCAGGTCCTCGGGGCGAACGACGGCTGGGGCTCCGAGGGGGCGGGGACGACCGGCGGTTCGGCCGCGGACGCCGAGCACGTCTACACCGTCAGCAGTTGGGCGGAGTTCAAGGCCGCCCTGAAGGCCGGCGGCACCGCACCCAAGATCATCAAGGTGAAGGGGATGATCGACGCCGTCGCGGAGGGCTGCGAGGCCTTCGCCACCGGCGGCTACGACCTCCAGCAGTACCTGAAGGACTACGACCCGGCCGTCTGGGGCAACGACGAGGTGGCCAGCGGTCCGCAGGAGGACGCGCGGGTCGCGTCCGCCGCCAACCAGGACACGGCCATCAAGGCCAACATCCCCAGCAACACCACCATCGTCGGCGTCGGCAGGAACTCCGGCATCCTCGGCGGCAGCCTCCAGATCAAGGGTGTCTCCAACGTCATCCTGCGCAACCTCACCATCGAGGCCCCGCTCGACTGCTTCCCGAAGTGGGACCCGACCGACGACAACAACACCGGCAACTGGAACTCCGAGTACGACGCCGTGGTCGTCTACGGCACCGACCACGTGTGGATCGACCACAACACGTTCACCGACGGGCGCTACCCCGACAGCGAGCGGCCGTCCTACTTCGGCAAGGTCTTCCAGCAGCACGACGGGCTGACGGACATCGTGCGCGGCTCCAACCACGTGACCGTGTCCTGGAACCGCTTCCAGGACCACGACAAGAACATGCTGATCGGCAACAGCGACAGCACCGCCGCCCTCGACTCCGGCAAGCTCAAGGTCACCATGCACCACAACCTCTTCGACGGGATCCTCCAGCGCTCCCCGCGTGTGCGGTTCGGACAGGTCGACGTCTACAACAACCACTACGTGGTGTCCGAGGAACAGAAGTCCGACTACTACATCTTCGGTGTCGGCCTCTCCTCACAGCTCCACGCCACCCACAACGCGATCTCGCTGCCGGCCGGCGCCGGCGTCGGCAAGGTCCTGAAGAGGTGGAACGACTCGCCGCTGACCGCCGAGAACAACCACGTCAACGGCAAGCTGACCGACCTGATCGCCGTGCACAACGCGGAGATCCCCGCCGAGACCCTGCGGTCCGGCGCCGGCTGGACGCCGACCCTGCGCACCAAGGTCGACTCGCCCAGGGCGGTCCCGGGGATCGTCGACCACCGCGCGGGCGCCGGCCGCCTGCGCTGACGTACACCGGAGCGGCGCACACCGGACCGTCGTAGCGCCGGCCGGCTGCGCCGAGGCCGCCCGCCGGGCCGGGCGGGGCCGGGACCGCACCGTGCGGTCGATCAGCGCGCGGGCGCCGGTCGGCTGCGCTGAAGCGCACCGGAGTGGCGTAGCGGTCTGCGCCGACGTACGCCGGAGTCTTGGTGCCGGCCGGCTGCGCCGAGGCCGCCCGCCGGGTCGGCCGGGGCGGAACCGCATCGCGTGGTCGATCACCGCGCGGGCGTCGGCTGGCTGCGCTGAAGCGCACCGGAGTGGCGTAGCGGTCTGCGCCGACGTACGCCGGAGTCTTGGCGCCGGCCGGCTGCAACGAGGCCGCCCGCCGGGCCGGGCGGGGCGGGACCGCACCGTGCGGTCGACCTCCGCGCGGGGCGCCGGCTGGCTGCGCTGACGCGCACCGGACCGTCGTAGCGCCGGCCGGCTGGGCCGAGGTCACTCGCCGGGCGGGGCCGGGACCGCACCGCGCGGTCGACCTCCGCGCGGTCGACCTCCGCGCGGTCGACCACCGCGCGGGCGCCGGCCGGCTGCGCCGACGCACCGCGGAGTGGCGTAGCGGTGTGCGCCGACGTACGCCGGAGTCTTGGTGCCGGCCGGCTGCGCCGAGGCCGCCCGCCGGGTCGGCCGGGGCGGGACCGCACCGCACCCCGATCAGGGGGGCGCCCGCCCCGGCCCCCGCACGCCCCCACGCGAGGAAGCACCGCACCGCACCGCACCGAACCACCCTGCCGAGCCGCACATCCAAGGAGCCCTCGCATGTCCTCGCCCCACCTCCAACTCCCCCTGTCCAGAAGGGGTTTCCTGATGGTGAGCGCCGGAGCGGGCGCCGCGCTCGGGCTGGCGGCCCTGCCCGCCGAGGCCGCGCCTGCGCCCGCCGAGGCCACCGCCCGGTCCCGCCCGTTCGGCCGGTACGGGTCACCGGCCGCCCGCCTCACCCCGAAGACCCTGTACGTCGACCGGCGGGGCCGCGGCGACCACACCACCGTCCAGGCCGCCGTGCGGGCCGCCACCACCGCCGGACACACCCTGGTCATCGCGCCCGGCGTGTACCGCGAGACCGTGTCCGCCGGTGTCGTCGACCCCGCCACCGGGCAGCGCACCGAGGCTGCCGCCGAGATGACCTGGATCGGCGCGAGCGAGAACCCGTGCGACGTCGTCATCGTCTACGACAACGCGGCCGGCACGAAGAAGCCCGACGGCTCCGGCACCTACGGCACCACCGGCTCCGCCACCACCCTGATCCGCACCGACGGCTTCACCGCCCGCTGGATCACCTTCGCCAACGACTGGCTGCGCGCCGACCACCCCGAGATCACCGGCACTCAGGCCGTCGCCATCAAGGTCCTCGGCGATCGCTCGGCCTTCCACCACTGCCGTTTCCTCGGCCACCAGGACACCCTGTACGCCGACTCCTTCGCCTTGTCCGTCTTCGCCCGCCAGTACTACGCGCACTGCTACGTCGAGGGCGACGTCGACTTCGTCTTCGGCCGGGGCACGGCGGTCTACGAGAACTGCCACTTCCGCACCCTGAACCGCACCGACCTGTCCTCCGCCCCGTACGGCTTCGTCTTCGCACCCTCCACGGCGGGCGCCAACCCGCTCGGCTACCTGGTGCTCCGCAGCCGGATCAGCAGCGCGGCCCCGGACGCGTACTACAAGCTGGCCCGCCCCTGGGTGCCCAGCTCGGACACGACCGCCCGCCCGTCGCTCACCGTGCGGAACACCTGGATCGGCCCGGGCATCGACGCGGTCGCGCCCTACACCAACATGTCGGACGCCTTCCCCTGGCAGAACCAGCGGTTCGCCGAGTACCGCAACACAGGACCGGGCGCGGAGATCACGGTGCCCGCCCATCGTCCCCAACTCACCGACGAGCAGGCCGAGTCGGCGACACGTGCGGCCTACCTCGGTGACTGGACGCCGTGGCAGGGGGAGCGCTGATGCGCAGGCGCACGCTCCTGACGGGCATCGCTGGGGGGCTGGTGGCGGCCGGTGCCGGTGCCGGTCCCGCCCTCGCCGTCGGCCGCCGCGTCCTGCACGTCCGCCCCGGCGACTCCGTCCAGGAAGCCGTCGACGCGGTGACCGGCCCGGGCTGGACGATCGTCGTGCACCCGGGCATCTACCGAGAGGTCGTCGACGTCCCTGCCACCAAAGCGGAGTTGACCCTGCGCGGCGCCACCCGCGATCCGCGTGACGTCGTCATCGTGTACGACAACGCGAACGGCACGCAGAAGCCGGACGGTTCGGGCACGTACGGCACCGCGGGCTCCGCCACCTTCACCTCGGCGGCCCCCGGGCTGACCGTCCGCGACCTCACCCTCGCCAACGACTGGCTGCGCGCCGACCACCCCGAGATCACCGGAACGCAGGCGGTGGCGGCGTACACGTACGGCGACCGCACCCACTTCGAGAACGTCCGCCTCCTGGCCCACCAGGACATCCTCTTCGTCGAGACGAGCGCGCTGGACGTCTTCGACCGGCAGTACTTCCACCGCTGCTACATCGAAGGCGACGTCGACTTCGTCTTCGGCCGGGCGACCGCGGTGTTCGAGGACTGCCACTTCCGCACGCTGCGACGGGACGTGGCCTTCACCCCGAAGGGCATGGTCTTCGCCCCGTCCACCGCCCGCGCCAACCCGCACGGCATCCTCGCCGTCCGCTCCCGGATCACCTCAGCCGCCGAGGACGGGGCGTACAAGCTGGCACGGCCGTGGGTGCCGTCGTACGAGACGACCGCCTGGCCCTCCCTCGTCGTGAGGGACAGCCGGATCGGTCCGGGGATCGACGCGGTGGCGCCGTACACCAACATGCGCGAGGCCTATCCCTGGCAGACCATGCGGTTCCGGGAGTACCGCAACACGGGCCCGGGCGCGGCCGTCACGGTGCCGGAGAACCGGCCCCAACTGACCGGCGAAGAGGCCGAGACGCACACCAAGTCGGCCTACCTCGGCGACTGGAGGCCCCGTGCGTAGGGCCGTGACAGCTCTCCTTGCCTGCGCGTTCCTGCTCGTGCCGACGACGGCCTCCGCCGCCGACCGCGCACCTGTCGGCTGGGCCTCCACCGGCACGGGCACCACCGGCGGCGCGGGCGGCACGACCTGGACGGTGCACACCCGCGCCGAGCTGAAGGAGGCCCTGGCCAACGAAGGCGAGCCCACCGCACCCAAGGTGATCCGGGTCGTCGGGGACATCGACGGCCATGAGGCGGCGGACGGTTCGCTGCTCGGCGAGCAGGACTACGCGCCCGGGTACGACCTCGGGAAGTACATGTCCTGCTTCGGCGAGGACGGAGCTGTCTGGTCCGACACCCGATACGACTACTGCAAGCAGCAGCGCACGCTCAGGCAGAACGGATCGAACAGGGAAAAGGCGCAGATCCAGCTGACCGTGCCGAGCAACACCACCCTGGTCGGCGTGGGCGGTACCGCCCGGCTCCTCGGCGTCTTCCTGACCGTCAACACCGGCACGAACATCATCGTCCGGAACCTGCACCTGGAAGCGCCCGTCGACCACTTCACCAGCTGGTCGCCGGGCGACGGGACGCAGGGCAGCTGGAACGCCCGCTTCGACGCGATGACCGTGATCACCGGCAAGAACATCTGGGTCGACCACTGCACCTTCACCGACGGCCGCTTCCCGGACCGCAAGGCACCCCTCGGCTTCCACGGGGAGCACGTCCAGCGGCACGACGGCCTCTTCGACATCGAGGACGGCTCCGACTTCGTCACGGTGTCCGACAGCCGGTTCATCGACCACGACAAGGCGATCCTCATCGGGTCCGGCGACGGGCGCGGCGACCGGGACCGCGGGCATCTCAAGGTCACCTTCGTGCGCAACCTCTTCACCGACATCGTGCAGCGCGGCCCCCGCGTCCGCTTCGGGCAGGTGCACGTCGTCAACAACGTCTACCGGGGCCGGGCCGCCGACACCCTGTACGCGCTCGGTGCCGGCCTGGAGTCCGCGATCTTCTCCGAGCGCAACGTCTTCGTGTACCCGCGCGGCAACCCGGCGCTGGCGGTCGCGAACTACGGCGGCGAGCACTTCCGCGACACCGGCTCCTGGTTCAACGGCCGCCCGGCCCGCCTCGACGCCGTGGCGAGCGGCCTCGGCCTCACCGGCGAGGTCGGCTGGGACCCCGCCGACGTCTACGACTACCGGCCCCTCAGGTCCCCGTCCGCGGTCGAGCACTACGTCCTGCGTCACGCAGGCACCGGGAGGCAGTATGAGTGAGCCGTTCGGTCGCCGGACCTTCGTCGCGGGAGCCACCGCGGCGGCGTTCCTCGGCGGTACACCCGGTCCCGCACAGGCCGCCGAGCTCGTCGGCGGCAACCTCCCCGACTTCTACCCGGCGCTGAAGGACGACCTGCGCTTCCCGCTCGCCTGGGGCACCTCACCCGTCCGCGACTTCAAGGCCTGGCGCCGCGCCGCCCGTGCCAAGGTCGAGGAGCACCTCCTCGTCGGCCGGCAGGACGGGACGCCGTACGCCCCGGAGTTCACCGAAGGACCCCAAGGAGAGGGATACACAAGAGAGTTGGTGGACCTCTCCCTCACCTCGTACGAGCGTGTCCGCGGCACTCTGCTCACCCCGCACGGCACCGGACCCTTCCCCGCCGTTCTCCTCCTCCACGACCACGGAGCCAGGTTCGACATCGGGAAGGAGAAACTCGTCCGGCCCTGGTACGACGACACGCGCCTCGCCTCCGCGCAGGCGTGGGCGGACAAGTACTTCAGCGGACGCTTCCTCGGCGACGAACTGGCCCGGCGCGGCTACGTCGTCCTGTGCCTGGACGCGCTCGGCTGGAGCGACCGCGGCCCTCTCGCCTACGAGCAGCAGCAGGCCCTCGCCTCCAACTTCTACAACCTCGGCTCCTCCCTCGCCGGACTCATGGCCCGCGAGGACGCCCGCGCCGCCGCCTTCCTGGCCGGTCTCGACCGGGTGGACGCACGCCGGGTCGCGGCCGTCGGGTTCTCCATGGGCGCCTACCGCGCCTGGCAGACCGCGGCGCTCAGCGACGACATCGCCGCCGCGGCGAGCGTGTGCTGGATGACCGGGCTGAGGGAAATGATGGTGCCCGGCAACAACACGCTGCGCGGGCAGTCGTCGTACTACATGCTCCACCCCGGGCTTCCCCGGTTCCTCGACTTCCCCGACGTGGCGGGCATCGCCGCACCCCGGCCGATGCTCTTCTTCAGCGGCGCCCTGGACACCCTCTTCCCCGCCGACGGCGTCCGGGCGGCCCACGACAAGCTGCGCGCCGTCTGGCGTTCGCGCCACGCCGAGGAGCGGTTGCACCTCAAGACCTGGCCCGACCTCGGCCATGCCTTCGTCGACCGCATGCAGGACGAGGTCTTCACCTGGCTGGACCGCGTCCTGTAACCACTCCCCATCCCAGCGACGTCAAAGGACCCGCACTCCATGACTCGTCGTACCGCTCTCACCACCCTCGGCACGGCCCTCGCCCTCGGCGCCGGCCTCGCCCTGCTCCCCACCCAGGCCCAGGCCGCGACCGTGGTGGTCAGCAACTCGACCGACCTGTCCAACGCCATCAAGAACGCCACCGCCGGCACCGTCATCCAGGTCCGCGGCGGCACCTACTACCCGACGGCCACGCTCCAGTCCACGGCCAACGGCACCTCGTCGGCGCCGGTCACGCTCACCGCGTACGGCTCGGAGACGGTGAAGATCGACGGGTCCTCGCTACCCGCGGGCGGCTGGATCTTCAAGCTCACCGCGGACTACTGGAACGTCTCCAACCTGACCTTCCAGAACTCCCCGGACAGCGCGGTCGTCTGCCAGTCGTGCACCGGCACCAACTGGAACAACATCAAGACCATCAACGGCGGCGACTCCGGTTTCACGCTCACCGGCGACGGCACGGTCAACAACACCGTGAAGAACATCGACAGTTACGGCCACTACGACGCCGCCACCCACGGCGAGAACGCCGACGGCATCGCCGTGAAGTTCGGCTCCGGCACCGGCAACCTCATCACCGGCGCCCGCCTCTACAACAACTCCGACGACGGCCTGGACTTCTGGTCCTTCTCCTCGCCGGTCACCGTCGAGCACACCTGGGCCATGGGCAACGGCAAGAACCGCTGGTCGGACTCCGCCTTCGCGGGTGACGGCAACGGCTACAAGCTGGGCGGCGACGGCGAGGTGGTCGCGCACGTCATCAACAACTCGGCCGCCTGGGACAACGCCGGCAACGGCTTCACCGAGAACTCCAACAAGGGCGCCATCGTCATCAACCGCACCACCGCCTATGCCAACGCCAAGTGGGGCTACTACTTCGCCACCGGCGCGGCCAAGCTCGGCAAGAACCTCGCCGTGAGCAACGGCGGCGGATCGGTGAGCAAGAGCTCCTCGGTGGCCTCCTCCGGCAACAACTGGGACAGCGGCATCTCGACGCCCGCCTTCAGGTCGACGGACGCGAGCAGCACGTACAACGCCCGCAGTTCGAGCGGCACCCTGCCCGCCACGACGTTCCTGACGACGGGCTCGACCACCATCGGCGCGACGATGAACTGACCCGCCCGGGGCGCTTGACCTGATTTTTGCCCGTGGAAGTGATCTCGATCGGGCAAAGGGTCTCGCGCCCACGGGGGTGACGCGCGTAGAAACCTGTGTCATGCATAAGCCACTGCGTATCGCTGCCGTCGCCGCCGCCTGTGCCGTCACCGGTGCCGTCCTGTACGGCGCCGGTGCGGCCACCGCCGGTCAGTCCACGGCCAACTCGACGCACGAGCCCTACAACATCGGGCTTCTGGTCAAGGACATCGACACCTATTACGGCACCACGCTCGACGCGAACGGCGTCTACCAGGCGTCCCCGGACAGCCCGTACGCCAAGGACCTCGCGCGCATCGACGCCGCCGCCAGGAAGCACATCGACCAGGCGGCCCGCAAGGCGCTGCACAAGGGCGAGAAGCCCGCGGTCGTCTTCGACATCGACGACACCCTGCTGCTCAGCCTCGACTACGAGAAGCGCAACAACTACGGCTACAACTCGGCCAGTTGGGCGGCCTACGTCAGCAAGGCCGACCGTCCGGCCGTCTTCGGCAGCCCCGAACTCGTGCGGTACGCCGAGAAGAAGGGCGTCGAGGTCTTCTACAACTCGGGCCTCAGTGAGGCCCAGCGCTCGGCCGCCGTCGAGAACCTGAAGAAGGTCGGCGCCGACATCAACCTCGACGCCGACCACATGTTCCTCAAGAACACGGCCAACCCGCCGTCCTACCTGAGCGGTTGTGCCACGCCGGGCACCTGGACCTGCACCACCGTGCAGTACAAGTCCGGCACCCGAGCGCACATCGAGAAGGACCTCGGGTTCGACATCATCGCCAACTTCGGCGACCAGTACTCGGACCTCGACGGCGGTTACGCCGACCGGACGTACAAGCTGCCGAACCCGACGTACTTCGTCAGCTGAGGCCCTTTACTTCCGTACCGGCCTGATCGACTCCAGCGTCGGCACCACCGGCTTGATCGTCCCGTCGGCCGCGAACTCCATGCGGTCGATGGTCGTCTCGCGGTGCATGCCGTCGCCGCCCGGCCTGCCGGGGCCGTTCAGGGCGAACCGGTGGTAGACGACGTACCAGTCGTCGGTGCCGGGGACGTTCACCACGGAGTGGTGGCCGGTGCCGAGGATGCCGTACTCGGGGCGCTTGGACAGGATCGTCCCCTGCTTGGTCCACGGGCCGAGCGGGGACGGTCCCGTCGCGTAGGCGACGTGGTAGTTCTCGCTGCGGGTGTCGTCCTCGGACCACATGAAGTAGTACGTGCCGTTCCGCTTGATCACGAAGGACCCCTCGCGGAAGTTGTCCGGGGTGATGTCCTTCACCCGCGAGGCGTCGAAGGACACCATGTCGTCGTTCAGCGGCGCCACGTACCCGCGCCCGTTGCCCCAGTACAGGTACGCCTGACCGTCGTCGTCCGTGAACACGGCGGGGTCGATCATCTGGCCGCTCAGTGAACCGCCCTTCGCCACCAGGGGTTTGCCGAGCGCGTCCTTGAACGGGCCGGCCGGGGAGTCCGCCACCGCCACGCCGATCTGCTGCTCGGCGCAGAAGTAGAAGTAGTACTTCCCGTCGCGCTCGGCGATCGCCGGCGCCCACGCGTACGTGTCCGCCCAGGCCACGTCGGGGCCGAGGTCCAGGATGACGCCGTGGTCCTTCCAGTGGACCAGGTCCTTCGACGAGTACGCCTTGAACCGGGTCCCGCCCCAGCCGGGGAAGCCGTCCGTCGTCGGGTAGATCCAGTACTCGCCGTTCAGATAGTGCACGTCGGGGTCGGCGTTGAGGCCGGGCAGGGTCGGGCTGCCGGTGCGGACCGCCTCGACCGTCCAGGTGCGGGTCGTGCCGTCGGCGGCTCTCACGGTGTACGTCTGCGGCTTGCGGAAGTCCCGCCGGGTGCCCGACCTCGGGCTCAGCGTCGCGCCCGCACCCACGTGGATCCGAGGGGCGAGACGTGCCACATCCGCGCCCGGCTCCATCGGCAGCACGACCTTCGACGCGGCCTCGGTCACGACCGCGTACCCCTTCTGGCCCGTCGCCGTCGCGTCCACGACCGACGTCGGCGTCGACGGGTACGCGGCAAGGAGCCGGTCGTACTCGGCTTGCGTGACCGGCAGCACCGTGCCGTGCCGCGGGCTCGCGGGCAGCTGGTAGTTCGTGGACATCGTCCACTTCCCCGAGTCGAGGTCGGTGGTCTCGAAGGGGACGTAGCCGCGGCCGCCGTACTCGTCGATGAACAGGTACCACTTCTTCTCGGTGTTGGACTTGAAGACCGTCGGCCCCTCGCCGCGGTCGATCGAGCCGCTGCCGATGCACTCGGAGACGAAGTCGTACGACGTGTCCGTCAGGCTCGTCGACTTCTCCCCGGTGATGAACTTCGAGCAGGGGGAGCTGGAGGACGGGTCCCGCTCGTCCTTGGTGTACCGGTAGTAGGTGTCCTTGTGCTTCACGACCGTCGAGTCGATCACCGAGTAGCCGGGGTCGTCCCAGACCTTCGGCTCGCTGAAGGTGCGGAAGTCCTTGGTGGTCGCGTAGAGCATCTTGTTGTACGTCGATCCCGTGTGGTCGGGATCGTCGTCGGCGTACAGCTTCGACGCCCAGAAGACGACGAACTCGCCCAGCGAGTCGTCCCAGTAGGCCTCCGGCGCCCAGGTGTTGCCCGCGTTGTCGGGGGAGACCTTCACCAGCCGCTGGTCGGTCCAGTGGACCAGGTCGGTGGACTCCCACACCATGATCGACTTGCTGCCGTGCCGCTGGACCTGGTCCCAACTGCCGCTGGAGTTGCGGTACATCCTCAGGTCGGTGGCGATCATGTAGAACTTGTCGCCCTCGGGGGAGCGGATCACGAACGGGTCCCGCAGCCCCTTCTCGCCGATCGTGGACGTCAGGACCGGCTTGCCCGCGTTCAGCTCCCGCCAGTGCAGCGGGTCGTTGCCGCGGCTGAGGGCGTAGCGGATCTGCTCGCCGTCGGCGGTGCCCTCGCCGGTGAAGTAGGCGAAGAGGTAACCGGCGTACTTGGACTGCTTCACGGGTGGTGCTCCTGATTGCGCGGTGCCGGCAGGGGCGGCGAGGAGAGAGAGGAGAAGGGCGAGGAAGGGGACCAGGAGCGTGCGGGCGGTGCGGCGTCTGGCGGGTCGCATGACACATCCTGTGTGACTGTGGGGGTTTCTGTGGGGTCGGTTCGCCTTCGGAGTGTCACCGGCGGGGGACAGCTGGTCAATCGGTGCGGTTGGGGCCGAGGGGAGCGAAAGTTTCGATCGTTTTCGCTGGGCGGCAACCTTTTCGGCCGGGGCGGCGACCGGATGTCAGAAGCGGGCCGGGGCGGCCCCTCCGGCCCGCTTCGTCCCCCAACGCCTAGGAAAGGAACGCCCCGTGCGTCTTGGCACCGGACGTCACCGCAGGACGCGGACCCTCTCGATCGCCGCGGCGGTGGCCGTCACCGCGTGCGCGAGCGGCGTCTACCTCGGCCTCTCGAACGGCGGTGCCCAGGCCGCCTCGACGACGGTCACCGTCTCCACCACCGCCCAGCTGGAGTCGGCCGTCAAGAACGCGTCCGCCGGTACCGTCATCCAGGTCCGCGCCGGCACGTACTCTCCGAAGGCCAGTCTCAAGTCCACGGCCAACGGCACGAGTTCGGCGCGGATCACGCTGCAGGCGTACGGCAGTGAGAAGGTGAAGATCGACGGTTCCAAGCTGGCCGACGGCTCCTGGCTCGCCGGGATCCACGGCGACTACTGGACCGTCCAGAACCTCACCTTCCAGAACTCCCCGGCCCAGGGCTTCGTCGTCACCTCCTCGGTCGGCGGTGTCTTCAAGAACCTCGTCACCGCGAACAACGGTGACTCCGGCCTCACCCTGCGCGGCGACGGCACGACCGACAACCTCGTGCAGAACCTGGACAGTCACGGCAACTTCGACCCGGCCGGGCACGGGCAGAACGCCGACGGCATCGCCGTGAAGTTCGGCTCCGGCACCGGCAACCGGATCACGGGCGCGCGGCTGTACAACAACTCCGACGACGGCCTCGACCTGTGGCAGTTCTCCTCGCGCGTCACCATCGAGCGCACGTGGGCCTTCGGCAACGGCACGAACCGTTGGGGCGACTCGGTGTTCGAGGGCAACGGCAACGGGTTCAAGCTGGGCGGCGGAGGTGTCACGGTCGCGCATGTCGTCAAGAACAACGCGGCGTGGGACAACACGGCGAACGGGTTCACGGAGAACTCCAACCGCGGTGCGATCGTGTTGAACCGGAACACCGCGTACGCCAATGCCAAGGCCGGGTTCTACTTCGCGACCGGCAAGGCGCGGCTGGCCCGCAATCTCGCGGTGGGCGACAAGGGCGGGCTGTGCAAGCTGGGTTCGTCGACGGTGTCCGCGGCGAACAACTGGGACAGTGGGGTCAGTACGCCGTCCTTCAGGTCGACGGACGCGACGACGGCGTATGCCTCCCGGCAGCCGAGCGGGGCGTTGCCGTCGACCGCGTTTCTGACCACGGGGTCTACGGCGATCGGTTCGTCGATGAACTGACCGGTGGTTCGCGGGCTGCGGGCCCGCGCCCCTGGTACGTGAACGCCCCGCCGGTCGTCACCGGCGGGGCGTTCCTCGTGCCGACCCAGGGGGGCTCTGGTCGGCAACCGCCGGCCGAGGGGGGCTCAGGCCAGCAGATCCATGCAGTCGAACGAGGTGCCGGCGCTGAGGTAGGCCGAGCCGCCCGAACCACTGACGATGTTGAGTTTCAGGACGTTGTACTGCGAGGTGTCCGTCTTCCACGCACTGGTAGGGACGTTGAAAGTGAAGGTGTGGTTGTTTCCCCGGTACGAACCCGTGGTGAGGGAGCGCGTGGAGGGCTGCGTGGGGGCCGAGGGAAGCGGCGAGACCCAGTCGTTGACGGTCACCCGCGGCCGCCCGTTGGCGAACGCGTCCGTCACCCCGACCCGCAGCGTGTGCGCGGCGGCGGCCTGGGCCTCGGTCAGCTTGAAGTAGACCAGGATCCCGTCGTTGACGTCCTTCCACATGTAGGCCGGGAAGGACGCGGCCTCGCCGCCGCCGCCGATCGTGACGTTCCCCGTCCACTTCGCGGCGCGGCCGTCGGACGGATGCGCGTACGTCATCAGCTCGGCGTTCTTGAACCCGCCGGGCGTGCCGTCCCAGTCGCCGAGCCGCCAGAGGGTCCGGGCGGCGGACGGGTCGCCGGTGACGGTGATGGTGTGCAGGGAGGTCGTACCGCCCGCGGTCACCTTCACCGTGCCGGTGTGCACGGCGAGTTCGCCCTTGTACACCGTCATCGTGTACGTCCCCGGCAGCATCCCCTTGCAGGAGAAGGCGCCGGTGCCGGCCGCGGCCTTGGCCCAGTACTGGGCGTCGGCGTTGGCGAAGCCAACGGTGTAGGCGTACTCGGCGTTCATGCCCTTGAGGCCGACGCCCGCCACCCGGCCGCGGCCGGCCTTGCCGACCCAGCCGGTGATGCCGAGGCCGTCCACCCACGAGGAGTCGAGGTTCGCGTGGGAGAGGGACGAGGCCGGGGTGCCGCCGTCGGTGAAGGCCAGCACGTACGGGCCCTGGAGGCCGAAGCGCTCCGGCTCCGTCTGGGCCTGGTTGTAGTGCAGGATCTCGTAGAGCCCGGCGCCGAGGTCGTTCGAGTGGCGCAGCAGGGAGCGGTAGAACGGGCCGCCGGAAGCCTTCTCGTGGTTGGAGCGGACCAGCCACAGGCCGACCGATCCGGTGGTGAAGCCGACGTGGTCGTAGTCGATCGTCCGCTTGCCCGAGTAGTGCTTGGAGTGTGTGGTGCCGTCC
Organism: Streptomyces sp. a15; assembly: GCF_059026085.1. NCBI lineage: Bacteria > Bacillati > Actinomycetota > Actinomycetes > Kitasatosporales > Streptomycetaceae > Streptomyces > Streptomyces sp. A15. Next base: position 44,034 of record NZ_JBWLKM010000051.1, read on the forward strand.
GCGCGCTGCCAGACGTCCCCGGCCTCGATGACCTTGTCTGTCGGGTCGGAGGCCTCGATCCAGGTGTCCGGGCCGGTGTTGGGGAACATCCCGGGCTTGAGGCGGACGAGGAACCGGGTGGCGGTGAAGGAGGCGTCCCTCTTGTCCGTCCACAGGTAGATGTTGTTCTCGCCCCTGCGGGCCGCGTACCACTGGGTGACGGCGCCGTGCGTGACCTTCACGAGGATGGTCGACCCGGACTGCTTGATCGTGACGGTGGAGGCGCCGAGCCCCGACTCGACGTGCGAGTGCTTGCCGCCGTAGCCCTCGTACTCCTTGCCTTTGTAGGCCAGGGACGTGATGTCGCCGGTCGACTTGGAGACCTTGAAGACCAGGGAGGCGCCGGTGTCGACGACGTGGTTCTTGCCGTCGTCCGAGTGGCCGAACGCGGCCGCCGACGCGGAGGAGAGAAGGCCGGTGCCTCCCGCGACGGCGGCGCCGGTGGCGGCGACGCCGATCGCGGAGGCCCCGAGCACACGTCTGCGCGTGAGGTGCTTCTTGTGCGTGCTCAAGGAGTGTGCTCCGTCATACGTGAATGTTCACTCACTGATATGTGATGTCAGATGACGTGAACTTGCAGGAGGTTCCGTCCGGGCCGACACCGAGCTGGGTGGGCTCCTTGCCGGTGTTGTTGCCCTGGAAGCGGACGCAGGTCTTGATCTTCTTGCCGCTGTCGCCGTGGATGCGCACCTTGCGCAGGGCGGCGGTGTCTCCGTAGTTGGAGTTGATGCCGACGATCGAGTTCATCGGCGCGGTGACGTCCACGTCGTTGATGATGATCGTGCGCTTGTACTGCGTGGAGCAGTTGCCGCAGGAGCGCACCAGCTTGCCGGAGTTCTCGACCTGGAACTTGCTGACGACGAGCTTGCCGGCGCCGTTGAACTGGAGGACCTTGTCCGACCCGTTCCTCGCGCCGCCGCCGTCGACCGTGTACACGGACGAGGACGACTTGCCCTTGAAGGTGGCGGCGTCCTCGCCGACGTCCAGCCACCACACGTTCTGCAGGGTGCAGCTGCCCAGGCAGTGCACGCCGTCGGCGGCCGGAGTGCCGATGATCACGTTCTTGAGGACCGCGCCGTCGGCGAGCTGGAAGACCGGGTCCTGGCCCTCCTCCTGGCCGCTGCCGCCGAGGGCGCCGGAGCCGTAGAACTTCGTGAGCTTGCCGTCGTACGTGCCGGACACCTTGATCGTCGACGAGACGGCCTTGCTGCCGTTGGCGGTGGGCCATGCGGAGGCGGCGCCGGCGGAGGACAGCATCGTCGTGGTGACGATGGCCGCGCCGGTGATGCCTAACGCGGTGGCTGAGGCGATCGCCGCCCGCTTCGTGGTGACCCGGCGGCGGTGGCGGACGCGCTGTGCGGCTCGTGCAGTCATGCCCATTCCTTGCGTGGGAGAGGAACTTTGCGCTTCCTGGTCGCCACGGGGTGAGGAAAGGGTTGCCGCCCCTTCAGAATTTTTCTACGAGTCGCCCTCGTCGTCTTCACTGGCGGCGAAGTCGCCCGCCACGGCACGCTGCTGGCCGCCGGTGGTGGCGGTGATCTCGTAGTCGTCGTCCTTCGCGTCCCGGCCGCCGCGGTCGTGGTCGTACTGGCCCGCGAACACCCACTCGCCCGGCCACACCGAACGGTCGGGCTTGAGCACCCAGGTGTAGACGAGGAAGCCGTCCTCCTCGACGACCGTCGTCGTGAAGTCGTCCTCCGGAGCGGAGCGCCAGGCACCCGCCGAGGTGAGCCCGCCGGTCTGCCTGACCTTCAACCGGACGGTGAGCGCGGTGAGTTTCTCGCTCGTCTTGAGGGTGACGTTGCTCTGCCCCCAGAACTCGTTGCTGTGCGGGTCCACCGAGCCGTCCGACCACAGCGGGCCGTCCTCGGTGCCGGAAGCGGTGGGCGCCTCGGCGGTGGCGGACGCACTCGGGGTCCGGGACGGCGACTTGCCGGACTCGCGGGTCTCCTTCGGGGCGCTCGGCGTCGGGTCCGGCGGCGGGGCGGGCGCGCGGCTCGTGGCGTCCGGGGACGGTGTCGCCGTGACCGCGACGTTCCGCTGCGGGGGAGTGTCCTCCTTCACCGCGGACGCCACCGCGTAGCCGCCGACGCCGAGTACGCCCGCGACCGCGGTCGTGGCCGCGACCACCCGTACCCAGCCGAACACCGGCGGGCGGGTCGCCCGGTGGTCGGAGCGGGTCTGCTCGGTCATGCCGCGCTCGACCCTGGCCAGAATGCGCGCGCGGTCGGGCTCGTGCGTTCCGGCCGCCTCGTGCAGCCGGGCGCGCAGCTCGTCGTGCACGTCCCGCTGCATGGTCATCGGTCCCTTCCCGCGGCGTCACCGGTTCGCGCCATCGCCGCATGCACTCTAAGCGGTGCCGCTTGCGTGCCGAGCAGCCGCTGCAGCTCCGCCATGCCCTTCGAGGTCTGGCTCTTCACCGTACCGACCGAGACCCCGAGGGCGAGCGCCGTGTCCTTCTCCGAGAGGTCGAAGGCGTGCCGCAGCACCACGCAGGCCCGCTTGCGGAACGGCAGTCTGCGCAGCGCCTCCTGCACGTCCACCACACCGGGGACGTCCGGGTTCTCGGTCTTCTCCTCGCGCTGCGACCAGAACAGCGCGATGCGCCGCCGCTCCCGGACCGCGCTGCGGATGCGGGTGCGGGCCAGGTTGGCCACGACTCCGCGCGCGTACGCCGCCGGATGGTCGGCCGCGCGGACCCGGTCCCAGCGGTGCCACAGCGCCAGCAACGCGTCGGCCGCCAGGTCGTCGGCGGCGTCGGCCTCGCCGGTCAGCAGATGGGCGAGGCGGGCCAGTTCGGCGTAGTGACGCTCGAAGAAGGCGTGGAACTCCACGGAGGCGGCGTCGTCGACGACTGTGCCCACGGGCGACCTCTCCTCACGGCGACTCGGGCACCCTCGGGCGCCTGTGCGTGTCATGTGAATGACATGTGATCGTCCGGCGTCCGCCGGGACGAGATCCGGAAGCGTAGCAGTGATCGACTACCTGGTTCGTACGGGCCTTCGAACGCTGTATGGTCCCTCGACTCCGATTCCGTAACACGGAGAAAACCTGAAAACAGTTCAACGCAGGAACAATCCAGCCAGCATCCGCACACAGATCATTCAGGCAACAAGGAGCAACAATCATGCCCCGACCGCAGAAGGTGGCCGACCGGCCGAGCGGCCCGCCACCGGCGACGAACAGCGTCGACCGGTTCTTCAAGATCTCCGAGCGGGGTTCCACCTTCGCCCGTGAGATACGCGGCGGCTTCGCCACGTTCTTCACGATGGCCTACATCCTTGTCCTGAATCCCATCATCCTCGGCAGCGCCAAGGACAAGTTCGGCGACCAGCTGGACCCGGTCCAACTCACCACCGCCACCGCCCTGGTGGCCGCCGTCATGACGATCATCATGGGCGTCGGCGGCAACCTGCCCCTCGCGCTCGCCGCCGGACTCGGCCTCAACGCGGTCGTCGCCTTCCAGATAGCCCCGCTGATGAGCTGGGACGACGCGATGGGCCTCGTCGTCCTCGAAGGCCTGCTGATCTGCGTCCTGGTGGTGACCGGGCTGCGCGAGGCGGTCATGCACGCCATCCCGCAACCCCTCAAGCAGGCGATCAGCGTCGGCATCGGCCTGTTCATCGCCTTCATCGGCTTCGTCGACGCCGGGTTCGTCACCCGCATCCCGGACATCGCGAACACCACCGTCCCGGTCCAGCTCGGCGGCACCGGCACCCTCACCGGGTGGCCGATTCTCGTCTTCTGCCTCGGCGTGCTGCTGACCATCGGACTGCTCGCCCGCAAGGTCAAGGGCGCCATCCTGATCAGCATCGTGACCATGACGATCGTCGCGATGATCATCAACTCCGCCGCCGACATCAAGTCCTGGGGCCTGACCACGCCCGAGTGGCCCGACAAGCTGGTCGACACCCCCGACTTCGGGCTGATCGGTCACTTCAGCCTGTTCGGCGCCTTCGACGCGGCCGGCGTCGGCGTCATCACCGTCGTCCTGCTGATCTTCACGCTGATCCTGTCCGACTTCTTCGACACCATGGGCACGGTCGTCGGCATCAGCGCCGAGGCCGGCCTGCTCGACGAGGAGGGCAAGGTGCCCAACCTCGGCCGGGTCCTGCTGATCGACGGTGCCGCGGCGGTCGCGGGCGGCGCGGCCTCGGCCTCCTCCGCCACGTCCTACATCGAGTCGGCGGCCGGCGTCGGTGAGGGCTCGCGCACCGGCTTCTCCAACCTGGTCACCGGCGGCATGTTCACCCTCGCCCTGTTCCTGACCCCGCTGCTGACCATCGTCCCGCTCCAGGCGGCCGCCCCGGCCCTCGTCGCCGTCGGCTTCCTGATGATGACCCAGGTCAAGAACATCGACTGGGACAGGTACGAGATCGCCATCCCGGCGTTCCTGACCATCGCCGTGATGCCCTTCACGTACTCCATCACCAACGGCATCGGCGCCGGCTTCCTCGCCTACGTGGTGATCAAGGCGGTCCTCGGCAAGGCCAAGGAGATCCACTGGCTGCTGTGGGCGACCTCGGCGCTGTTCCTGGTCTACTTCGCGATCGACCCGATCGAGCAGATCCTGGGCGCGAAGTAGGGCGGCGGCGAAGTCGGCCGGGTCCGGGGCAGCCTCCGCCGAGGCTGCCCCCGGTCTTCTGGTTCTTCTAGTTCTTCAGTGCCGCTTCCATCACGGCCTTGGCCACCGGCGCGGCCAGACCGTTGCCGCTGACCTCCGAACGGGCCGCGTTCGACTGCTCCACGACCACCGCCACGGCGACCTCCTTGCCGTCGGCCTTGGCGTACGAGGTGAACCAGGCGTACGGCGTCTGGCTGTTGTTCTCGCCGTGCTGGGCCGTACCGGTCTTGCCGCCCACCGTCGCGCCCGAAATCTGGGCGTTCGTACCGGTACCGTCCTCGACCACCGTCTGCATCGCCGACTGCAGCTGCTCGGCGGTGGAGGAGCTGACGATCTCCTTGGTGTCCGTGTTGTCGTCGTAGTTCTCCAGGACGTCACCGCCGCTGTCGGTGATCTGCGACACCATGTGCGGGGTGACCAGCTTGCCGCCGTTGGCGATGGCCGCCGACACCATGGCCATCTGCAGCGGCGTCGCCGTCACGTCGAACTGGCCGATGCCCGTCAGGGCCGTCTGTGCCTTGTCCATGTCCTTCGGGTACACGCTCTCGTACGCCCGCACGGGCACGTCCTGCGAGGCGTCGTTGAACCCGAACTTGTCCGCCTGCGCCCGGACCTTGTCCTGACCCAGGTCGACGGCCATCTTCGCGAAGACGTTGTTGCAGGAGTACTGCAGGGCCACCCGGATCGAGGCGTTCTCACAGGGCGCCGACGGGTTCTCGTTCGACAGCACGTCCGTGGAGAGCGGCAGCTGGTACGGGTCAGGGCTGTCCGTCTTCTCGTCCACCGAGGAGTACAGCCCGTCCTCCAGCGCGGCCGCCGCGACGACCAGCTTGAACGTCGAGCCCGGCGGCAGCGGCTGGCGCAGCGCCCGGTTCGTCATCGGCTTCTCGGGGTCCTTGGTCAGCTGCGTCCACGCGTCGCCGGTTCCCGTGGCGAGCGTCGACGGGTCGTACGACGGCGTGGAGACGACCGCGAGGATCTTGCCCGTGGCCGGGTCGATCGCGACGGCGGCGCCCTTCTTGTCACCGAGCGCGTCGTACGCCGCCTTCTGCACCGCCGGGTCGATCGTCGTGATCACGTTGCCCGGGTCGGCCCGCTTGCCGGTGACCGTGTCCATCACGGTCTTCAGACGGGTGTCCGTCCCGTCGAGCAGGTTCTGGTAGATGCCCTCCAACTGCGTCGCCCCGTACACCTGCGAGCTGTAGCCCGTGACGGCCGAGTACAGCTTGCCGTCCGTGTATGTCCGCTTGTACTTGAGGTCGCTGCCGGTCGTGGGCGCCGAGCCGGTGACCGACTTTCCGCCCACGACGATGTCGCCGAGCGGCTCGCTGTACAGCTCGATCGCGTTGCGCCGGTTGTCCTTGTCGTCTGCGAGCGCCTTGGCCTCGTAGAACTGCACCCAGGTCGCCCTGATCAGCAGAGCGAACACCAGGAGCAGCGTGAAGACGGAGGCGCGCCTGATCGTTTTGTTCATCCCGCTCAGAAGGACGAGCGGGAGCGAGCGGAACGTTCCCTTCCGCCGGATTTCTCATCGGGAGTTCATGAAGCCCGCCCCCCGCGCGGAACGGCTCGGCCGCCCTCAGCCCTCCAGCTTCAGCACGACCTCGTCGATCTCCTCGCCGCGGGCGTTCGCGTACCCCGTGGCGTGCGCGGTCAGGCGGAAGCCGCACTTCGTGAGGACCCGCAGGGACCCCTCGTTGTCGGCGGCGGCGCGGGCGTACAGCGGGCGCTCCGGTACCTCGGCCAGCAGATCGCTCAGGGCGGCGGTGGCGATGCCACGGCCCCAGTACGTGCGGTCGATCCAGTACGTCACCTCGCGCTCGCCCGGATCCCCGTAGACCCCCGCGCTGCCCACCACGTCACCGTCCGCGAGGACGGTCCGCACCACCACGTCGGCCGACGACCGCTGCTGTTTCCACCGGGCCTCGAAGGTGTCCCAGTCGGCCGGATCCCGCGGGGTGAAGGCCGCCATGTGCAGGGCCTCGGGGTCGTTGAACTGCCGGAAGAAGACCGGCAGGTCGCTGTCGTGGACGTCGCGGAGTGCCACCTGCATGGTTCAGAGCCTCCGGGTGGCGAGTGTGAGCCGGTCACGGGCGTCGAACAGCGCGTCCTTCACCATCTGCTCGTGCGCGGGCGTCAGCCGCGCCACCGGCACCGAGCAGCTGATCGCGTCGCGCGCGGGAGTGCGGTACGGGATCGCCACGCCGAAGCAGCGCAGCCCCAGGGTGTTCTCCTCGCGGTCCACCGCGAAGCCCTGCTCCCGCACCTGGTGCAGCTCCTCGATGAGCTTCTCCCGGTCGGTGATGGTGTGCTCGGTCAGGGCCGGCAGCGTCTCGGGCAGCATCTTGCGGACCTGCTCGTCCGAGTAGGTGCTCAGCAGCGCCTTGCCCAGCGATGTGGAGTGCGCGGGCAGCCGGCGGCCGACCCGGGTGAAGGGGCGCAGATAGTGCTGCGACTGGCGGGTGGCGAGATAGACGACGTTCGTGCCGTCCAGACGGGCCAGGTGGATCGTCTCCGTCGTGTCGTCCGACAGCCGGTCCAGCGTCGGACGGGCCACCGCGACCACCTCGTCGCCGTCGATGTACGAGGTGCCGACCAGCAACGCCCGCACCCCGATGCCGTACCGCGTGCCCGTCGCGTCCGTCTCCACCCAGCCCAGCTCCACGAGCGTGCGCAGCAGCATGTACAGGCTGGACTTGGGGTACCCGACGGCCTCCTGGACCGCCGCGAGGGAGTGCATACCAGGGCGTCCGGCGAAGTACTCCAGCAGCTCAACGGTCCGTACCGCGGACTTGACCTGTGCCCCGCCGCCTGTCTCGGCTGCCGACATCGCCCTTGACCCCTTCGTTCGACGGGAAATAGTCTCCGACAGCATATTCATCATCAGAGACAGCGTTCAGCATATCGAACGACCCTGGTGGATGACCTTAGATACTGCGGCAATAAGCGGCAATAGGCCGACAGCAAATCAATGTGGAGGGACCCGCGGTGGCAGCAGCACCAGTCTGGAGTGTCGACCCCCGAACCGGGAAGCAGCGTGAGCAGGTTGCGGTGGAGGCCACAGCCCAGGAGGTGGACACCACCGTCCGCGCCGCGCACGCCGCGCGGAGCGCACTCGCGGACCGCGCGGTCCGCGCGGCGTTCCTGCGCGCCGCCGCCGACGGCCTCGAGGCGTCCAAGGACCACCTCGTCGAGGCCGCCGACGCCGAGACCGCGCTCGGCCCGGTCCGGCTGACCGGCGAACTCGCCCGCACCTGCTACCAGCTGCGGGCCTTCGCGGACATCGTCGACGAGGGCGCCTTCCTCGACGTCGTCATCAACCACCCCGACGACACCGCGACCCCGCCGATCCCGGACCTGCGCCGGTACAAGGTGCCGCTCGGTGTCGTCGCCGTCTACTCGGCCTCCAACTTCCCCTTCGCCTTCTCGGTCGCCGGCGGCGACACCGCGAGCGCGCTGGGCGCGGGCTGCCCGGTCGTCGTCAAGGCCCACCCCGACCACCCGGGTCTGTCCGAGCTGGTCGCGTCCGTCCTTCGCCGGGCGGCGGCAGCGCACGACATCCCCGAGGGCGTCGTCGGTCTCGTCCACGGCTTCGAGGCGGGCATCGAGCTGATCAAGCACCCGCTGGTCACCGCCGCGGGCTTCACCGGTTCCATCCGGGGCGGACGTGCCCTCTTCGACGCGGCGGCCGCGCGGCCGGTGCCGATCCCGTTCCACGGCGAGCTGGGGTCGCTGAACCCCGTCGTGATCACGGAGGCGGCCGCGGCCGAACGGGCCGAGGCGATCGGTGCGGGCCTCGCCGGTTCCATGACGCTGGGTGTCGGCCAGTTCTGCGTGAAGCCGGGCCTGGTGCTGGCGCCGGCCGGTGCGTCGGGCGACCGTCTGCTGAAGTCCCTGACCGACGCCGTCAGCGACACCGAGGCCGGGGTGCTCCTCGACCACCGCATGCGGGACAACTTCGTCGCGGGCGTCGCCGAGCGGGCCGAACTCCCCGACGTCGAGACGCCGGTGACGCCGGGCGCGGGCGGTGAGCACACGGTGAGCGCGGGCTTCCTGACGGTGGCCGCGGAGAAGCTGACCAGCGAGGGGGCGTACGACCTTCTGCTGGAGGAGTGCTTCGGTCCGGTCACGGTCGTGGCCCGCTACGAGGACGACGCCGAGGCGCAGGCCGTGCTGTCCCGTCTGCCGGGCAACCTCACGGCGACGGTTCATCTGTCGACGGAGGAGGCGGCCGGAGAGGGCCGTGGCGCGGAGATCCTGGCGGAGCTGACGCCGCTCGCCGGTCGTGTGCTGGTCAATGGCTGGCCCACGGGTGTCGCTGTGGCTCCGGCCCAGCATCACGGGGGTCCGTACCCGGCCACGACGTCGACGTCCACGTCTGTGGGCGGTACGGCTATCGAGCGGTGGCTGCGGCCGGTGGCGTATCAGAACGCGCCGGCTGCGCTGCTTCCCGCGGAGCTTCGGGACGAGAATCCGCTGGGGCTGCCGCGTCGGTTCAACGGGCGTTTGGAACGGTAGCGCCATAGGGGTTGCGGTTTGTTCGCGGGCTGCGGGCCGGTGGGGGCTGGTCGCGCAGTTCCCCGCGCCCCTGAGGGGCGTGTACTTGCCCTTGAGATGAATAGGTACTGGACGTGGAAATTCCTGAACTTCCCTACGAGGTCGAGTTAGCTCGATCGTGTGATGGTCGGCTCGCGGGCTTGCGGCCCTGTGGGCCGATCGGGTTAACGTGATCGTGCGATCTGGGACGCCGGGTACGGCGCCAGCGTGCGGGCCCCCGCTCCACCAGAGTGATGGTCCGGGGCCTCCCCGCCGCCACTGGCCGTACCCACCTGGCCAGGTCGCGCAGGGAACTGGCCTCCCGGGATCGGACCACGCACAGGATGCGTGTCGCCGCCCTGGGGTTGAGTACGCCGGGGACCAGTGCGTCCAAGACCGTTCGGGGCGTGCGGCCAAGCGGGCTCACTCCTGCTCAGTCTTCAGGAACGGTGTTGTACGTCCATGTCGGTGAGCGGGCCTGGGCCAAGCTGTGTCTGGAGTACTCCCCGGATGTGCCCACCGTCTGCACGGTGGTCACCCGGGGGCACTCCGACGACGCCAATGCCTGGACGGTCGAGGGCAGTTCCGTTCTGGCTCCGGGTGAGCCGGACCGGCCGCGCCTTCGCCTTTCACGCCTCGCGGGACGGGAAGCGCTGGACATTCGTCCGGCTCTTCACGCTGGGGGAGGAGAAGGAGACCGGGGCGGCCCTGGTCGGGTTCATGGCGCAGTCGCCGATGGGGGAGGGCTGCGTGGTGACGTACGACCACATCGATTTCCGGCCTAGCTGGCCGCGCGACCTGCGAGACGGAAGCTGAGCGCACCCGTCACCACGAGCAGGGCCGCGCCGATGCCGAGGCTCACCCGCATTCCCGCCTCGAAACCGCCGGAGACCAGCGCCCCGAACACGGCGATGCCGAGCCCTCCGGCCACCTGCCGCGCCGCGTTGAGCACCCCCGCCGCCAGGCCGGCCCGCTCGGCCGGCACCGCGTCCAGCATCATGGCCGTCAACGGCGGCACCGTGAGGGCGCAGCCGAGGGCCATGGGGACGAGCAGCGCGGCCACCAGGGCGGGAGACGTGGCGCTGTCGACGTACAGGAGAAGGAGCAGTCCGGCCGCCGCCAGGCCCTGGCCCGCCAGCATCGGCACCCGCGGCCCGTACCGGTCCGCCAGCTTTCCCGACAGTACGTTCGTCACCGCGATCAGTCCGGTCATCGGCAGGAACATCAGGCCGGCGTAGAGCGCGGAGCGGCCCTGGACCTGCTGGAAGAAGAGGGAGAAGAGGAAGACCACGCCGTAGAAGGCCACGCTGCACGCCGCCCCCGCCGCGACGGCCACGGACACGGCCCGGTCGCGGAACAGGCCGAGCGGTACGACGGGATGCGGCTGCCGGGCTTCGACGCGGACGAAGGCCACGCCTGCCGCGACGGCCACCGCAAGGGCCACCAGACCCGTCCGCCCGCCCTCGATCACCGCGAACGTCAGTGCCGTGAGGGCGACGACCGCGGTCAGCTGGCCGGGCAGGTCGAGGGGTGCCGGGCGGCGTTCCGACCGCGGTGCGCGCACCAGCAGGGCGAGGGCCACCGCGCCCAGCGGCAGGTTGATGAAGAAGATGCCCCGCCAGTCCCAGGCGGTCGTCAGCACACCGCCCGCCACCGGGCCCAGCGCCACCGCCACGGCACCGCCCGCCGCCCACGTGGCCACCGCACGCGCCCGCCGCGCCGGATCGCCGTACGCCTGCCGCACCAGCGCCAGCGAGGCCGGCAGCACCACGGCCGCCGCCACGCCCTGCACCACGCGCGCACCGATCAGCGTCGGCAGGGTCGGCGCGAGACCGCAGGCCGCGGAGGCCAGCGTGAACACCGTGATGCCGATCGCGTACGCCCGGCTCGCCCCGGCCCGGTCCGAGAAGGCGCCGGTGGACAGCATCAGGGCGGCGAAGGCGAGCGTGTAGGCGTCCACCACCCACTGGAGGCCGGACATCCCGCCGCCGAGGGCGGAGCCGATGGACGGCAGCGCCACGTTCACCACGGACGCGTCCAGGGTGATCAGCGCGAAGCCGAGGAGGGCGGCGGCGAGGGTGAGAGAGGGAGAAGGGGCAGGGGAGGGTTTCTTGGGCATCAACTCCCCATTGTCACTCGTGCGTTCGTCGCTCCCGGTGAGGTGATTCGTTGACATGCCCTCCATGCTGCTGATCTCCGGGGGCCTACAGTAGTGGCCTGAACGCCATACGTCCGGAGGTTCTGGCCATGGCCCGCCCACGCGGTCCCCGCCGTGTCGCCGTCATCGCGGCGACGCCCGTCTCGATGTTCAACCTGGCCATCCCGGAGCTCCTCTTCGAGCGGGTGGAGATCGACGGCGGTCCGGGCTACGAGGTGGTCATCTGCGCTCCGGAGCCAGGCCCCGTCCCCACCACCGGAGGCCTCGACCTCCAGGTACGGCACGGGCTGGAGGCGGTACGGGCGGCGGACATGGCCGTCGTCGCAGGGACCGGGCAGCGGTACGTGCCCGACCCGCGCACGGTGGCCGCCGTGCGCGAGGCCGCCGCCGCGGGCAAGCGGATCGCGTCCATCTGCAGCGGCGCGTTCGTCCTGGCCGAGGCGGGGCTGCTGGACGGCCGCCGGGCCACCACGTACTGGAACCAGGCCGACGAGCTGCGCGAGCGGTACCCGGCGGTCGACGTCACCGGCGACGTCCTCTACGTGCAGGACGGCCAGATCATGACGTCCTCCGGGTACGCCGCCGGTATCGACCTGTGCCTGCACATCATCCGCACCGACTACGGCGCCGCCGCGGCCAACCAGGTCGCCCGCCTCGCCCTGGTCGCCCCCGTCCGCCCCGGCGGCCAGACCCAGTTCACGCAGACCCCGCTGCCGCCCGAGCGCGGTACCGCCTGCGCCGACACCCGCGGCTGGGCCATGCGCAACCTCGACAAGCCGCTCACCCTGACCGATCTGGCCCGCCATGCGGGAGTCTCCGTACGCACCCTCACGCGCCGCTTCCACGCCGAGAGCGGCGTCAGCCCCCTCCAGTGGCTGCTCCACCAGCGCATCGAGCGCGCGAAGGAGCTCCTGGAGACCACCGGCCTGCCCATGGATCAGGTGGCCCACGCCAGCGGCCTCGGCACGGCCGACTCGCTGCGGGCGCACCTGGTCCGGCGCACCGGTCTGACGCCGAGCGCGTACCGGGCGCAGTTCAGCCGCCTGAGAGCACTCGCGTACGTATCACCCGCCCTCGCGCCCGCGGAATGAACCGCGCTGCTTGAACGTTCATACACTCGCCGAGGAGGGGAACCTCCGCCCCCGCACGCCCTGGAGAAAGCCGAGAACATGCGCGTCGAGATCTGGTCGGACATCGCCTGCCCCTGGTGCTACGTGGGCAAGGCCCGCTTCGAGAAGGCGCTGGAGGCCTTCCCGTACCGTGAGCAGGTCGAGGTGGTGCACCGGTCCTTCGAGCTGGACCCCGGCCGCGCCAAGCAGGACATCCAGCCCGTGATCACCATGCTTACCAAGAAGTACGGCATGAGCGAGGCGCAGGCCCAGGCAGGCGAGGAGAACCTCGGTGCGCAGGCCGCAGCCGAGGGACTGGAGTACCGCACCCACGGCCGTGACCACGGCAGCACCTTCGACATGCACCGCCTCCTCCACCTCGCCAAGGAGCAGGGCCGCCAGGACGAGCTCCTCGCCCGGCTCTACAAGGCCAACTTCGCCGAGGAGCGGTCCGTGTACTCCGAGGGCGACGAGCGGCTGGTCGAGCTGGCCGTCGCCGCCGGCCTCGACGCCGACGACGTACGCAGGGTGCTCGCCGACCCCACCGCCTACGCCGACGCGGTCCGCGCCGACGAACGCGAGGCGGCCGAGCTCGGTGCGAGCGGCGTGCCCTTCTTCGTCCTCGACCGCAAGTACGGCGTCTCCGGCGCCCAGCCCGCCGAGGTCTTCGCGCAGGCGCTGACGCAGGCATGGGGCGAGCGCCCGCCGCTGCAGCTGATCGACCAGGGGGACGCGGACGCCTGCGGTCCCGACGGGTGCGCGGTGCCGCAGCACTGAGGAACCCCGCAGGTGGGGACGGATGTATAAGCATCCCTAAGGGGATTCACGTAAAGATTCGCAATGGACTACAGGTTGTCCGGGCCTCACAGTGAAGACATGGAGACCTTCGAGAGCCTGATCCGTTCCGAGTTCGCCCCGAAACGCACCTTCCTGAACACCGCGAGCAGCGGCCTGCTGCCCGCCCGCACCGTGGCCGCCCTTCAGGAGGCCGCGCTGATGCGGGCCGACGGCAGGCCGCTGGGCGCGCTGTACGACGACGTGGAGACCGCCCGGGCCGCCTTCGCCCGGCTGGCCGGCGTCCCGGCCGGACGGGTGGCGGCGGGCTCCTCGGTCGCCGCCCACACCGGGCTGGTCGCCGCCTCGCTGCCCGCGGGCGCCGAAGTCCTCACCGCCGAGGACGACTTCACCTCCGTCGTGAACCCCTTCCACGCCCGCGGCGACCTCAAGGTGCGGGCCGTGCCGCTGGAGCGGATCGCCGAGTCCGTCCGCCCGGGCACCGCGCTCGTCGCGGTCAGCTCCGCGCAGTCCGCCGACGGACGGATCGCCGACCTGCCGGCGCTCCGGGAGGCGGCCCGGGAGCACGGCGCCCGCACGTACGTCGACGTCTCCCAGTCCGCCGGCTGGCTGCCGATGGAGGCCGACGCGTACGACTACACCGTCGCCGTCGGATACAAGTGGCTGCTCGGGCCGCACGGGGTGGGTTTCCTCGTCGTGCCGGAGGACTTCGAAGAGCTGACGCCGATCCTGGCGGGCTGGGTGGCGGGGGAGAACCCCTGGGACAGCTGCTACGGACCCGTCACCGAACTCGCCCACTCCGCCCGGCGCTTCGACCTGCCCCCGGCGCTCTTCTCGTACGCCGGCCTGCGCCGCTCCCTCGAACTCGTCGAGGAACTCGGCGTCGACGCCATCCACACCCACGACCTCGCCCTCGCCGACCGCTTCCGTACGGGCCTCGCCACCCTCGGGCACGAACCGGTCCCCGCCCCCGGCTCGGCGATCGTCTCCGTCCCCGGACTCGGTCACCGCCAGGCCGACCTGAGCAGCGCCGGGATCGAGGTCTCCAACCGCGCGGGCAACCTGCGCGCCTCCTTCCACCTCTACAACACGACGGCGGACGTGGACCGGCTGCTGGACGTCCTGTCCGGCTGAACCGGTGGCGCGGACCCGTCGGGGACGCTAGGAAGGGGCACAGGGGTGGTGGTGCCGTTGGAGTCCACGGGCAAGACGTCCGTCGAACCGTCCGCCGACACGGAGCTGCACCGGCGGCTGGTCTACGGCGACGAGTCCGCGCTGGCCGAGGTGTACACGGCGTACGGCGGGCTGGTGCGGCGGGTCGCCCTGCGCGTCACCCGGAGCCCGGCCGCCGCCGAGGACGTGGCGCAGGAGGTCTTCGCCCAGCTGTGGAGCAGGCCGTACGCCTTCGACGCGGGCCGCGGCACCCTGCGCACCTGGCTGTCCGTGCTCGCCCACCGGAGGGCCGTCGACTGGGTGCGCAGCGAGGCCCGGCACCGCAAGGACGCCCGCGCCGACGACGCCGCGCTGCACACGATCCCGGACGCCGCTCCCGGCCCCGACGAGGCGGTCGTCGACCGGGAACGCTCCCTGCTCCTGCACTCCGCGCTCGCCGAACTCCCGCAGCCGCAACGGGAGGTGGTCCACCTCGCCTACTTCGCGGGCCGCACCTACCGGCAGGCCGCCGTCGAACTCGGCATCCCCGAGGGCACCGCCAAGACCCGCCTGCGCACGGCGCTGCGCACCTTGGCCGAGACGTTGGCCGACCCACCCGATCCGGCGTGGGAAAGAGGCGCATGATGGCGAGCAGGGGGCTGCGAAAACTGCGGGAACTGCGGAAACTGCGAGAACTGCGGGCACTCGGGGAAGGAGGTGTGCGATGACCAAGGACCACGACGAGGTACGGGACCTGCTGGCCGCCTGGGCCTTCGGTGCCCTGGAACCGGCGGACGAGAAGAAGGTCCCCCTGCACCTGGCCGAGTGCGAGGACTGCGCGGCGGAGGCGGAACGGCTGCGGGAGACGGTACGACTGCTGGACGGATCTCAGGGACCTCAGGGACCCCACGCGCGCCCCGCCGCCGACACGCTCTCGCTCGCCCTGCGTAGCCGCCGGGCCACAGCCCGTGTCGCCGGGCACGCCGCCCCCTACGCCGCCGCCGTCGCCGGACTGAAGGCGCTGCTGCCCGAGGCGGCCGGCCGCTGGTCCACCCCGGTGGTGCACGACTGGGACGTGCACGCGACCCTGGCGCATCTCCTCGCCGCCGACGAGCCACTGGCCGACCGACTGGGCATCGACACATGGGTACGGCCGCCTCTGGACATCGACGCGGACACGCCCTGGGAGGACGCCTGGAACCGGCGTACCGCCGACGTCATCGCCCACGAGTACGGCCGTACGCCCGAGGAGACCGTCGCCGACTGGGCGGCGCAGGCGGACGCGCTGCTGGCCACGCCCGAGGCGCACGACCCCGAACTGGCCGCCCACGCCGTGACGTTGATGGGGATGCGGCTGCCGGTCGCCGAGCACTTCCTGGTGCGGGCCTTCGAGACCTGGGTCCACACCGACGACATCGGCCGCGCTCTTGGCCTGTCCGTCCCGCCGCCGCCCGAGGCACACCTGTGGCAACTGGTCCGGCTGGCCGTCCGCATCCTCGGCCTGTCCCTCGGACCCACCGCACCGCCGGTGCTGTTCGCGGTCACCGGCGGCGACGAATGGGTGCTGGGCTCCGAGGACGAGCCGGTACGCGCCGAACTCACCCTGAACCCCGTCGACTTCTGCCTCCTCGTCGGCGGACGGTACGCACCCGACGAGGTGCCGCGGGGCGCCAACGGCGACGAGGGAGCCGTACGGAACGTACTGGAGCGGGCGGCGTCACTCGCTTGGCTGTGACACCGCCCGCTCCCCGAGGACCTACCGCACCGGCGTGAAGTCCCGTGCCCCGATGCTGCATTCTCCGGGGGACAACCCCCGGACCCCCGGCAGGGCTCGACTCACCGTACGGGAGTGAAATCCCTTGCTCCGATGAACGTCGGCCGCCGCACCGGCGCAGCGAACGGCTCAACCGCCTCGTTCTCCACGCTGTTGAACACGATGAAGACGTTGCTGCGCGGGAAGGGCGTGATGTTGTCGCCCGAGCCGTGCATGCAGTTGCAGTCGAACCAGGTCGCCGAACCGGCCTTGCCGGTGAACAACTTGATGCCGTACTCGCTCGCCATGGCGGTCAGCGCCTCGTCGGACGGCGTGCCCGCGTCCTGCATCTGGAGCGACTTCTTGTAGTTGTCCTTCGGCGTGGCCCCCGCGCACCCGAGGAACGTCTGATGCGACCCCGGCATGATCATGAGACCGCCGTTGGTGTCGTAGTTCTCGGTGAGCGCGATCGAGACCGACACCGTCCGCATGTTCGGCAGACCGTCCTCGGCGTGCCAGGTCTCGAAGTCGGAGTGCCAGTAGAAGCCGCTGGCGCCGAAACCGGGCTTGACGTTGATCCGCGACTGGTGGACGTACACGTCCGAGCCGAGGATCTGCCGGGCCCGGCCGACGACCCGCTCGTCGCGCACGAGGTTCGCGAAGACCTCGCTGATCCGGTGCACCTCGAAGACGGAGCGGATCTCCTGGGTCCTCGGCTCGACGATGGAACGCTCGTCGGCCCGGATCGCGGGATCCGTGACGAGCCGCTCCAACTCCCGGTGGTAGACGGGTACTTCGTCCGGGCCGATGAGCTGGTCGATGGCGAGGAAGCCGTCCCGCTCGAACGACTGGAGCTCGCTGCCGGCGATCGGCCCGGGCGTGCCCGGCGCGGACCACACGACCGGGTCCTTGCGCGGGGTGGCCACCTCGGTGGCGCCACGGCTGGGATAGAGATCGGGGATCTTGGTAGCGGTGGTCATGGTGACGTCACACCTCCTCGGGTTCGGTGAGCAACGGGTAGACCCCGTTCTCGTCGTGGTCCTCCCGGCCGGTCACGGGCGGGTTGAACACACAGATGCAGCGGAAGTCCTCCTTGATCCGCATCGTGTGCCGCTCGTGGCCGTCGAGCAGGTACATGGTCCCGGGCGTGATCGTGTACTTCTGCCCGGTCTCGTCGTCGGTGAGTTCGGCCTCGCCCTCGACGCAGACGACGGCCTCGACGTGGTTCGCGTACCACATCGACGTCTCCGTGCCCGCGTACAGGATCGTCTCGTGCAGCGAGAAGCCGACCTTCTCCTTGGCGAGGACGATGCGTTTGCTCTCCCAGGTGCCCGACTCGGCCTTCACGTGCCGGTCGGTGCCTTCGATGTCCTTGAACGAACGGACGATCACGGTGGTGCGATGCCTCCTAGGTGGATGTACTGAATGGGTCGCGCCGAAGGGGTCAGGCGGTCAGACGGTCAGGCGGTCTCGCGGACGGCGCGGGCCAGGACGCTCAGCCCCGCGTCCAGCTCCTCCGGCGTGATGGTGAGTGCCGGCAGCAGCTTCACGACCTCGCTCTCCGGGCCCGACGTCTCGATGAGCAGCCCGAGTTCGAAGGCGCGGTGCGCGATCTTCCCGGCGCGCTCCTTGTCGTGGAACTCCATACCCCACACGAGCCCGCGCCCCCGGTACTCCTTCACGTCGGCGAGGTTCTCCTCGGTGATGGAGATGAACGCCTGCTCGACCTGCTCTCCCCGGGCGCGGGTCTGCTTCTCCATCACTGAGCCGTCCGCCCAGTACGCCTCCAGCGTGGCGGTGGCCGTGACGAAGGCGGGGTTGTTGCCGCGGAAGGTGCCGTTGTGCTCGCCCGGCTCCCAGATGTCCAGCTCGGGCTTGAACAGGCACAGCGACATGGGCATGCCGTAGCCGCTGATGGACTTGGACACGGTGACGATGTCGGGCGTGATGCCGGCCTCCTCGAAGGAGAAGAAGGCGCCCGTCCGTCCGCAGCCCATCTGGATGTCGTCGACGATGAGCAGCATGTCCTGCCGCTCGCACAGCTCGGCGAGCGCGCGCAGCCACTCCGGGCGGGCGACGTTGATGCCGCCCTCGCCCTGCACGGTCTCCACGATCACGGCGGCGGGCTTGTTGAGCCCGGAGCCCTGGTCCTCGAGCAGCCGCTCGAACCAGAGGAAGTCCGGGACCTTGCCCTCGAAGTAGTTGTCGAACGGCATCGGCGTCCCGTGCACGAGCGGAATGCCCGCGCCGGCCCGCTTGAAGGCGTTGCCGGTCACGGCGAGCGAGCCGAGCGACATGCCGTGGAAGGCGTTGGTGAAGGACACGATCGCCTCGCGCCCCTTCACCTTCCGCGCCAGCTTCAGCGCGGCCTCCACGGCGTTGGTGCCCGTGGGGCCGGGGAACATGACCTTGTACGGCAGGTCGCGCGGCCGCAGCACCAGGTTCTGGAAGGACTCCAGGAAGGCCCTCTTGGCGGTGGTCGACATGTCGAGACCGTGCGTGACGCCGTCCCGCTCCAGGTAGTCGATCAACGCCCGTTTCAGGACGGGGTTGTTGTGGCCGTAGTTCAGTGAGCCGGCTCCGGCGAAGAAGTCGAGGTACTCGTGGCCGTCCTCGTCGTACATACGGCTGCCCTGGGCACGGTCGAAGACGGCGGGCCAGCCGCGGCAGTAGCTGCGCACCTCGGACTCGAGGGTCTCGAAGACGCTGAGGTCGGGCTGGGTGATGGTCACGACGAATCGCTCCTCGTTGCGTGGGGGTTGCACGGGGGTGGCGTAGGGGTGCGTAGGGGGATTCAGGCGGCGGGCGTGAGGGACAGGGGGCCGATGCGGTACAGGACCTCCGGGTCGTGCGGCCCGTCGGGGAACAGACCCGTGTCGAACAGCACCTCGCGCTCCAGCCGGGCGCCGTGGCGCTCGGCGAACGACGTGAACAGGCGCTCGGAGGCGGTGTTGCCCGGCGTGATGGTGGTCTCGACGTGCTCCGGGGAGGTCCGCGCGACCAGCCCGTCCAGCAGTGCGGCGGCGAGCCCGCGGCCGCGCTGCGCCTCGTCCACCGCCACCTGCCAGACGAGCAGGGTGCCGGGGCGGTCCGGGCGGACGTAACCGGTGACGAAGCCGACCGGCTCGCCGTGCTCGTCGCGCGCGACGGCCGACGTGGCGGCGAAGTCGCGACACCACAGCAGATAGCTGTAGGACGAGTTCAGGTCGAGGACCTTCGAGTCCCTTGCCATCCGCCACAGCGCGGCTCCGTCCGCCACCGCCGGGCGGTCGATTTGCAGGTCTGCTTGTGCGGCAGTCATGCGGATTGAATTTACCGAGGGAAATTCAAAAATGCATCGCTGCTCGGGGTTACGTGCGAGCGCGGTCCGTGTTATCACGCGGGTGCGTGCGAGGTAATGTGCGTGTTTGACCGGATAATCTGGTGCAAACCGGGCGTGATGTGTAACGCGTCACAACCATGTAACCTGCACGAGACCTGCCCGAATTTCACCGGTTGACGTTCGCAGAATCTTTGCGTTTAGGTCGATGAAAAGCGGGCAGAAGAATACGGGAAGCTACGCACATATAGTTTCCCAGAATTACCTCGGGATTATGCTCCGATTACTCCGTCGATTCGCTCCCGCAGAATGTCCGCGTGCCCGTTGTGTCGCGCGTACTCCTCGATCATGTGGACGTACGCCCAGCGCAGACTGACCTCGAGCCCGGCCATCGGCCCGTCGGCGATCCGCCCGATGTCGTCCAGCGACAGCCCGGCGCACACCTCCTCACCGCGGGCGATCTCCCGCTTCCACACGGCCAGCGCCTCGCCCATCCCGCGCTCGGGGTCGAGGACGTACCCGTTCCCCTTGCCGTACACCGGCGGTACGTCGATCCCCGCGGCCACCCGTTGGAACCAGTTCCGCTCGACCTCCGCGAGATGCTGCACCAGCCCGAGCAGCGTGAGCGACGACGGCTCCGCGGACGCGGCCCGCACCTGCGCATCGTCCAGCCCCGCGCACTTCAACTCCAGCGTGGCCCGATGAAAGGCGAGCCAGCTTTCGAGCATGGGCCGCTCGTCACCGGTCATGAGGGGAACGGGGCGGCCGTCGGGGAGGGTAAGAGGAGTGTTGGTGGTCATGCGGCGAGCATGCCACGGGGTTTTTCAGCCCGTCCGGCGTTTGAGGACGAGGCCCTTCGGGCCGAAGCGGGGGTCTGGGGGCGCAGCCCCCAGGGACGG
>NZ_JBWLKM010000052.1:0-4258 GCF_059026085.1 Streptomyces sp. a15
GGGCTTTCGGCCGGTGCGGCGAGAGTGCGTGCCGGGCGCCGTGGGTGCTGTGCGGGACTTTCGAAACACCCCCTAGGTCCGTCGGGCCAGCGAGAGGGTTCGCTGCGCGGCTGCCACCACCGCCGCGTCGATGAATGTTCCGTCCGGCAGGGCCTGGGCGGCCTGGTCCGTGATGGCCGCCTTGACGATCGTTTCCGCTTCCTCGATCTCCCGGGCCGTGGGGAGGTAGGCCCGCTCGATGACCGGGAGTTGGCGGGGGTGGAGGGCGCCGCGGCCGAGGAAGCCGAGGGCGCGGCCGTGGGCGCAGGAGGCGGCGAGGGCGTCCAGGTCGCGGATGTCGGGGTGGACGGACTGGGGCGGTGGGGCGAGGCCCGCCGCGCGGGCGGCGACGACCACGCGGGAGCGGGACCAGTCGAGGCCCGCGTCCTCGCGTACGCCCAGGTCGGCGCGGAGGTCCGTCTCGCCGAGGGCGATACCCCGCAGGGCGGGGTGAGCGGAGGCGATGGCGTGGGCGCGTTCGATACCCAGGGCCGTTTCCAGGAGGGCGTGGAGCGGGGGTGCGCCGCCGTCGGCGGGGGCTGCTTCTTCGGCGACGCGGATGATCTGCTCGGGGGAGGTCACCTTGGGGAGGCGGATGCCACAGACGCCCGGGAGGGCCGCGACCGCCGTCAGGTCCGCCGCGGCGAGCGGGCCGTCCAGGGCGTTCACGCGGACGTGAACCGGTACCGGCTGCCGTTCACAGAGGCGTTCGGCGGTGGCCTGGCGGGCGTACTCCTTGCGGTCCGGGGCGACCGCGTCCTCCAGGTCGATCACGACGACGTCGGCGCCCGCGGTCAGGGCCTTCGCGACGAGGTGCGGGCGGTCGCCGGGGACGTAGAGCCAGGTGAGTGGGGTCATACCGTGCCCTCCTCGCGCAGGGCCGCCAGGTCCGCCGGTGTCAGGCCCAGTTCGGTCAGGACCTCCACCGTGTCCGCGCCGTGCGGGCGGCCCGTCCAGCGGATCGCGCCGGGGGTGGCGGAGAGACGGAAGAGGACGTTCTGCATGCGCAGGGGGCCCAGTTCCGGATCGTCGACCGTGGTGACGGTGTCGAGGGCCTGGTACTGCGGGTCGGCCATCACGTCCCGCACGTCCTGGATGGGGGCGACGGCCGCCTCCGCCTTCTCGAAGGCGGCGAGGACCTCGGTGCGGGTGCGCTCGGCGATCCAGCTGCCGACCGCCTCGTCGAGGACGTCGGAGTGCGCCGCCCGTTCGGCACCGGTGGCGAACCACGGCTCGTCGATCAGCTCCGGGCGGCCGACCAGCCGCATCACGCGCTCGGCGATCGACTGGGCGGAGGTGGAGACGGCCACCCAACTGCCGTCCGCCGTGCGGTAGGTGTTGCGCGGGGCGTTGTTGGCGGATCGGTTGCCGGTGCGTTCCTGTACGTAGCCCAGCTGGTCGTACCAGGTCGGCTGCGGGCCCAGCACGGTCAGGATCGGCTCGATGATCGCCATGTCGACGACCTGGCCCTCGCCGGTGCGGTCGCGGGCGGCGAGCGCGGTCATGACGGCGTACGCCGTCGCCAGTCCCGCGATCGAGTCGGCCAGGCCGAACGGCGGGAGCGTCGGGGACGCGTCCGGTTCGCCGGTGATCGCGGCGAAGCCGCTCATTGCCTCGGCGAGGGTGCCGAAGCCGGGGCGGTGGGCGTAGGGGCCGAACTGGCCGAAGCCGGTGACGCGGGTGAGGACCAGGCGTGGGTTGACGGCCGAGAGCTCCTCCCAGCCGAGGTCCCACTTCTCCAGGGTGCCGGGGCGGAAGTTCTCGATGACGACGTCGGCGGTGGCGGCGAGGCGGAGGAGGGTGGTGCGGCCGCCGGGTGTGGAGAGGTTCAGCGTGATCGTGCGCTTGTTGCGGCCGAGCAGCTTCCACCACAGGCCCACCCCGTTCTTCGACGGGCCGTGGCCTCGGGAAGGGTCGGGTCTGGTCGGGTGCTCGACCTTGATGACCTCCGCGCCGAAGTCGCCGAGCATCGTGGCGGCGAGCGGGCCGGCGAAGAGGGTGGCGAGGTCGAGGACGCGCAGGCCGGTCAGGGGAGTCTGGGTCATGACGTGAACCGCGCTTCGATCTCGGAGCGGTACGGCATCGACGCCGAGGCGCCCGGCCGCTGCACGGAGAGTGCGGCAGCCGTGGCCGCCCACTGAAGGGCCTCGCGCATCGGGCGGCCCTCGCCGAGTGCCGCCGCCAGGGTGCCGACGAAGGTGTCGCCGGCGCCGGTCGAGTCCACGGCGGTGACCCGTGGTGCCGGGACGGTGAACGGCTCGGTGCCGCGGGCCGCGTAGAGGCTGCCGGCCGCGCCCAGGGTGACGACCACCTCCGGGACCTGTTCCAGCAGGGCGGTGGCCGCGCTGTGCGGGTCGGTGAGGCCGGTGAGGGCGGCGGCCTCGTGTTCGTTGGGCACCAACAGGTCGATGGCGGTGAGGAGTTCGGGGGGCAGGGGTTGGGCGGGCGCGGGGGTGAGGACCGTACGGACTCCGTGGCCGCGGGCCGTCCGCGCGCCCGCGAGGACCGCGGCCAGGGGGATCTCCAGCTGGAGGAGCAGGGCGTCGGCGGAGGCGATGAGGCCCTCGTCGCCGGGGACCAGGTGGTCGACGGTGCCGTTGGCGCCGGGGATCACGACGATCGCGTTGCCGCCCTCGTCGTCCACGACGATGTGCGCGGTGCCGGACGGGCCCTCCGTGGTGCGCAGGTGGTCGGTGGTCACGCCGGAGTGTTCGAGGGTGGAGCGCAGGCGGGCCCCGAAGGAGTCGTTGCCGACCGCGCCGATCATCGAGACGGTGGCGCCCGCGCGGGCCGCGGCGATCGCCTGGTTGGCGCCCTTGCCGCCGGGGACCGTACGGAACTCCCGTCCCGTCACGGTCTCTCCGCGCTGCGGGGCCTTCTCGACGTACGCGACGAGATCCATGTTCGTGCTGCCGAGCACGGCGATGTGGGTCATGGGCGCGGTGCCTCCAGGTGGGTGAGGGTGTGGGTGAGGTGGGCGAGGGCGTCGAAGCCGGTGCCGTTGAAGTCGCCGATCGTGGTGGCGAGCCGGTTCTTCAGCGGGGTCGTCCAGCGGTCGGGGAGCGCGGCGGGGGTGCCGGCGAGGAGGGCGGCGATGCTGCCGGCCGTGGCGCCGTTGGAATCGGTGTCCCAGCCTCCGGACACGGCACGGCAGATGGAGCCGGTGAAGTCGCCGTCCGCGTGGGTGAGGGCGGCGGCGATCAGGGCGGTGTTGGGGATGGCGTGGACCCAGTGGTGGGTCTGCGCGTGGGTGGCGTGGAGTGCGTCGACGACCCTGTCGAAGTCGGTGTGTGCCTCGGCCAGCTGGATGGCGTGGGTGACGGCTTGTGACAGGCGGGAGGCAGGGGGGATCACCGTCAGGCCCGTGCGGAGGGCTGTGTGGATGTCGGCTGCGCCGGTGGCTGCCTGCGCGATGGTGGCCGCCGTGAACATCGCCGCGTAGACGCCGTTGGCGGTGTGGGTGAGGGTGGCGTCGCGGTGGGCCTGTTCCGCGGCGGCCGCGGGGTTGCCGGGGTTGGTCCAGCCGTGGACGTCCGCTCGGATCAGGGCGCCGATCCATTCGCGGAAGGGGTTGCGGTGGCGGGCCGTGCGTGGGGGTTCCAGGCCGGTGAGGAGGTTGCGGTAGGCGATGCGTTCGGCGGTGAAGGTACGGCCGGCCGGGAGTTCGTCGAGCCAGAGGGTGGCTACGTCCGTGGTGGTGAAGGTTTTGCCGTGGCGTTGGAGAAGGAGGAGGTTGAGGAGGGGGTAGTTGAGGTCGTCGTCCTCGGGCATGCCGTCGATGTTCTCGGCGAGGGAGGTGCCTGCCGATCGGCGGTTCCAGGGGTGTTGGGTGAGGAGTTGTGCGGGGACTCCTCGGGCTGTGAAGTAGGTGTTCAGGGGCCAGTTGCCGGTGGATCTGGCCAGTTCGCGGATGGCGGTCAGGGGGAGCTTCTCGACGGGTTTGCCGAGGAGGCAGCCGACGGCTCTGCCGAGCCAGGCGGCTTCCAGGCGGGCCTGGGTGGGGGGTGCGGTCGGGGTGGGGGTCGCCGTGGGGGTGGGGTCGCTCGCCGGCGCTTGCGGGGTGCCGCCGCCCATCTTTGGGTCGGGAGCCGCCCCAGCGGCACGAGTGCCGGCAGGCTGGGTGGGTGCGGCGGGGCTGCTGCCTGCAGGGTGTGTGGGTGCAGCGGTACGAGTGCCGGCAGGCTGGGTGGGTGCGGCGGGGCTGCTGTCTGCAGGGTGT
>NZ_JBWLKM010000052.1:4358-29272 GCF_059026085.1 Streptomyces sp. a15
CGGCGGGGCTGCTGTCTGCAGGGTGTGTGGGTGCAGCGGTACGAGTGCCGGCAGGCTGGGTGGGTGCGGCGGGGCTGTTGTCTGCAGGTTGTGTGGGTCCGGCGCGACCGCTGCCTGCAGGTTGTGTGGGTCCGGCACGACCGCTGCCCGTAGCTGGGTGGGTTCGGCTGTCTGCCGGTTGGGGCGGTGGCCAGTTCGGGCACAGGGCCCTGATCTTTGCCAGGTTCGTGGGCTCGTTGTCGGCCAACTTGCTTGGTAGGTCCGCGAGTTCGTCCAGGAGGTCTTCTGCGAGTTGGCGTAGGTATCTTGAGGCCGGTTCTGGGGATGCGCCTGCTCGTAGGGGGGCGATCTTGCCGCCGGCTGCTTTCCATCGTGCGGCGATCGCGGAGGGCTCGCGGCCGTCCTGAGCTGCCTGGTGGAGTTCGTGGCCGATCAGGTCCTCGGGCTGGACCCAGGTGAGGCGGAGCATGTCAGGCTCCGAGTTCGGTGAGGGCCGCCTCGTGGGATCGGCGGCGGGTGACGTCCCGTTGGAAGATCTCGCGGGTGACGGTCGTGAGGGTGGTCGCCGGTTCCCAGAGGTCCAGGCGGCTGGCCTCGGAGACCTGCTTCGCCCAGTCCTCCGGGACCGGGGAGCCGAGGGCGCCGGCCATCGCGCCCGCCATCGTGGCGATGGAGTCGCAGTCGCGGCCGTAGTTCACCGCGCCCAGGACCGCGTGGCGGTAGTCGCCGCGGGAGACCAGCAGCATGCCCAGGGCGATGGGGAGTTCCTCGATGGTGTGCAGGCGGGAGGGGCGGCGGGCGCCCAGGGAGGGCTGTCGGTAGTCGGGGCCGACCGTGTCGTACGGGGCCACCGCCGTGCGGAGAGGGGCCAGCGCGGACTCGAAGTCCGAGTGCCGGGAGGCCGTTTCGCAGACCTGCTCGATCGCCGTCCGGGTGCCGTCCTTCGCCAGGGAGAGGCAGGCGGACACGACGGAGTCGGGGGTCGCGCCGGGCGTGCTCGCCGCCGCGACCGCCGCTGCGAAGACGGCCGCCGCCTCACGGCCGTACGACGACTGGTGGGCGCCCGCGATGTCCAGTGCCTCGGCGTACGCGCCCGCCGGGTTGGCCGCGTTGACCAGGCCGACCGGGGCCATGTACATCGCGGCGCCGCAGTTGACGATGTTGCCGACGCCGGCCTCGCGGGGGTCGACGTGCCCGTAGTGGAGGCGGGTCACCAGCCACTTCTCCGCCAGGAAGAGGCGCTGGAGGGGGAGGGCCTCCGCCTCCAGCTCCGGGATCCAGCGCGGGTTCGTCATCAGGTCCGGGACCAGGTGGTCCGCGATCGCGTACGCGTCGAGGTGGTCGCGGACCTGCGCGTACACCCGTACCAGCGCGTGGGTCATCAAGGTGTCGTCGGTGACGTGGCCGTCGCCCTTGTGGTATGGCGCGATGGGGCGGGCCGTGCGCCAGTCGTCGCCGTTCCAGGGGCCGACGATGCCGTGGACGCGACCGGCGTGGCGCTGCAGGATCTGCTCGGGAGAGTAGCCCTCGACGGGGCCGCCGAGCGCGTCGCCGACGGCGGCGCCGACCAGGGCGCCGGTGATGCGTTCGTCCAGACTCGAAGCGTGGCCGCTTTTTGCTCCTTTGGGTGTCATGCCCCGAATCATCCCTCCGGTGGGGCCGGTTGTGCGGCTTCCAGGAGTTCGGCGAGTTCCACCAGGTCGGTGTCGGTGAGGCGGGGGAGGACGCAGCCGGAGAGGGTGCGGCAGGTGTCGCGCCAGGAGGCGGGGATCGACGCGCCGCCGCCCAGGGCGCCGGTGAGGGCGCCCGCGAGGGCGGGGGCCGAGTCGGCGACGCGGGAGAGGCAGGCCGCGGCCGGTACCGCCTCCGCGATCCGGCCGTTCGCCGCGGCGGCCAGGGCCAGGGCGACCGGGACCGTTTCGGCGGCGGCGATGCCGTAGCTGTAGACGTGGTCGACGATCTGGTGTTCCAGGAGCGGGATCAGGGCGAAGGCGCTCTCGGCGTCCTGGGCGAGCTTGAGTGCGTGGCGGGCGTTGCGGCCGATCTCGGTGGACTCGGGGAGCTCGGCGAGTGCGGCGGTGACGCATGCCTGTACGTCGGCTCCCGCCAGGGCGAGGGCGAGTGCCGCGGCCATCGCGCGGGCGCCGTGCACTCCGTCGCCGTCCTGGGTGTAGCGGGCGTCGAACTCGGCCAGCTCCGCGGCGAGTCGGGGGTCGCCGGGGTGGGCGACGGCGAGTACGCAGGCCCGTACGCAGGCGGCGTCGTCGAAGTAGTGGGGGTTGTCGTGGCCGGTGGCGGGCGGGCGGAGGCCGGTGGCGAGGTTGCCGAGGCCGGCGCGGACGGAGATGCGGGCGCGCAGGGGGAGCACCGCGGACTCGACCTCGGGGGCGCGGTCCGCCGCGGCGGCGACCTCGCTCGCCAGGGCGTTCCAGGTCAGGTCGATGGCGGCGCGGGTGCGGCGTTCTCGGCTCAGGTCGCCGAGGACGGTGTCGTCGCCTGCGCGCAGGACTGCTTCCGCTGCGAAGACTGCCCATTCGGCGTCGTCGGAGGGGCCGAGGCGGAGGGGTTCGGGGGGTTGGTTCAGGGCGATGGGGACGGGGAGGGTGGTCGTCGCGTTCTGTTCGGCGAAGGTGTCGAGTTCGCGGGTGAGGCGGCGGGTCCAGTCGGGCATGCGGGCGGCTCGGTGGCGGGCGGCGGGCCAGCCGGCGGCGTCGCCTGCGGCCAGGCCGAGCAGGAGGCCCTCGATTCGGCGGCGCTGCTTGACGGCCTCGGCTTCGCCTTCGGCCTTTGTGTTCCCACCCGCATCACCCGTACAACTTTCGTCGTCGGGTGCGGGTGGCCCCTGTGGGGGTTCCTCGCCGTCGGCGGCCGCGGGTGCGATCAGCTCCGCTGCGGCTCCCTCGTCCCATGGGCTGGGCGGTGTCATGCGAGGGCCTCCGTCTCGTCAGCGGCCGCGCTCGGTACGAAGCCCTCCGTGCTCCATCTCCCGTCCTCGCTCGGCGTCAGCAGCTCCGCCACGTCGAGGACGTGGTGGCCCGCCATGGACGGCAGGCAGCTGCCGCGCGCCGGGCCGATCGCCGCCGCCCAGTCCGGCGGGATCGAGGAGACGCCGTGGGTCGCGCCGGCCAACGCGCCGGCCACCGCCGCCGTGGTGTCGGCGTCGCGGCCCATGTTGACGGCTGTCAGGACCGCCTGGACGAAGTCGCCGTCGGCGGCCGCGTAGGCGCCGAAGGCGAGGGCGACGGCCTCGGGGGCGAGGTCGGTCCAGGGGTAGCCGCCGATGACGACCGCCGAGCGGACCGCCCGCTCCCCCCGGTGGGCGACCGCCACCGCACGGCGTAGCGAGCGGGCCGTCCAGGAGTCGTCCGGGACGACGGCCAGGGCGGAGGCGACCACGGCGACGGTCGGTGCTCCGGCCATCGCCGCCGCCACGCCCGCCGCCACTGCCTGGCCGCCGTAGATGCCTTCGCCGTCGTGGCTCACCGAGCCGTCGATCGCCACCAGGCGGGCCGCTTCGGCGGGGCGGCCGGACGCGAAGACGCCGAAGGGGGCCGCGCGCATGGCCAGGCCGTCGCTCCAGGCGTGGCGGTGCTGGGCGGAGATGGGGGCGGCGAGGCCGCGGCGCAGGTTCTCCAGCGTGCCGCGTTCGCTGAAGCCGGCGCCCCGGAAGGGACCCTCCTCGCGATCGGCGATCCACTGGTGCCAGGCCGCCTCCACGTGGGCCGGGGTGAGGGCCGAGCCGTGCCGGGCCAGCAGGAGGCCCGAGAAGATCGCGTACTCGGTGTCGTCCGTGCCGGAGGGGCGGTCCGCGACGTAGCCGGTGATACGGCCCCAGCGGGCCCGGATCTCGGAGGGCTTCATGTTCTCCGCCGGGGCCCCGAGGGCGTCTCCCACGGCCAGGCCGAGCAGGGCGCCGCGGGCCCGCTCGCGGAGGTCGGCGGCGTCCCCGGGCGCCGGGACCGAGGGAATGCAGGCGATCGATGCCATACGCGGCCTCTCCTTGGGGGCTGCGCGCAGGGGGCGGAGCCCTTTGCGGATGTGTCCCACCGGAGCGGTTCGCCAGAGCCTCGGTCGCCTCAGCATCACCCGGTCGACATCTGTGCGACCCCTTGATCGAATGAGCGTCCGACGGCAAAACCGCAGGTTAGACCAGCCTTTCCTTGCTGGCGAGGGGGAATGCGACGGCGTACTCTCTATGTTGTCGAAAACTAGAAGAAGTCCAAAGTCCCTGGGGGAAGCGCATGGCCATCATCGAAACCGAGGCGTCACTGCACGAGGCGCACCGCGACAACCACACGCACCGCGATGTGAACGGCGGCTGGCTGCGGCCCGCCGTCTTCGGTGCGATGGACGGGCTGGTCTCCAACCTCGCCCTGATGACCGGTGTCGCGGGCGGTTCGGTCGGCCATCAGACCATCGTCATCACCGGACTCGCGGGGCTCGCCGCCGGTGCCTTCTCCATGGCCGCCGGCGAGTACACCTCCGTTGCCTCGCAGCGCGAGCTGGTCGAGGCCGAGCTGGACGTGGAGCGCAGGGAGCTGAGAAAGCACCCGAAGGACGAGGAGGCCGAGCTCGCGGCCCTGTACGAAGGGCGGGGCGTCGAGCGGGGGCTGGCCCGCGAGGTGGCCCGGCAGCTGTCCCGTGATCCCGAGCAGGCGCTGGAGATACACGCCCGCGAGGAACTCGGCATCGACCCCGGTGACCTGCCCTCGCCGCTGGTCGCCGCGGTGTCCTCCTTCGGGGCGTTCGCGCTGGGCGCCCTGCTTCCCGTACTGCCCTATCTGCTCGGTGCCACCGACCTGTGGCCCGCCGTGCTGCTCGCACTCTTCGGGCTTTTCGCGTGCGGCGCGATCGTGGCCAAGGTGACGGCGCGGAGCTGGTGGTTCAGCGGGCTGCGGCAGCTCGCTCTGGGGGGTGCTGCGGCCGGTGTGACGTACGCCCTGGGCAGCTTGTTCGGAACGGCCGTAGGATAGGTCGGCTGCAGGTTATGCGTTGGGCCGCATAAGTAGCCGTTACTCGCTGGTTTCGAATGCTTAACCACCGGGCATGAGCCGTAAGCGCTGCGGGCAAGGGAGCCTGCGGCGCACTCGCGGGGTGGGTGACGACGCCTGCTCCGCCGCCGGGCCGACGGACACTGATCTGTCCCGTTCGGTCCCACATACTTCCAGCCACGTGCGCGGTACCCCCGCCGCACGCCCGTGGCGTCCGCATGTTGGAACGGAGTATCCGGTTCCCGAGATCCGCTCCATCATGTAACCTGCACGAAATTTTGCACTCACGCAGAGGGCCAACGTCGTCCCTCGGCAATCTGCATATGCCACTTGACGACGACGGGAGAGCCGATGCGTACGCCGCGCCAGCCGTCCCAGCACTCCACGAATGGCCAGAAGCGGTCCTTCATGGATGCTCGCCCTGCTGCGCAGGGTATGTACGACCCCCGCAACGAGCACGACGCCTGTGGCGTCGGCTTCGTGGCCACCCTCACCGGCGAGGCGAGCCACGCGCTGGTCGAGCAGGCGCTCACGGTGCTGCGCAACCTGGAGCACCGCGGTGCCACCGGCTCCGAGCCCGACTCGGGCGACGGCGCGGGCATCCTGTCCCAGGTGCCGGACGCCTTCTTCCGTGAGGTGGCCGCCTTCGAGCTGCCCGCGGCCGGTGCGTACGCGGTCGGTACCGCCTTCCTGCCCGAGGACGGGCTGGAGGACGCCGTCTCACGGATCGAGACGATCGCCGCGGAAGAGGGCCTGACGGTCCTCGGCTGGCGCGAAGTGCCGGTCGCCCCCGAACTGCTCGGCGCCACCGCCCGTTCGACGATGCCCGCCTTCCGGCAGATCTTCGTCGCGGACGGTTCCTCGACCGACATCACCCTCGACCGCAAGGCGTTCGTGCTGCGCAAGCGCGCCGAGCGCGAGGTCGACGTCTACTTCCCGTCGCTGTCCGCGCGGACGATCGTCTACAAGGGCATGCTGACCACCGGCCAGCTGGAGCCCTTCTTCCCGGACCTGTCCGACCGCCGCTTCGCGTCGGCCATCGCGCTGGTCCACTCGCGCTTCTCGACGAACACCTTCCCGAGTTGGCCGCTCGCGCACCCGTACCGCTTCGTCGCGCACAACGGTGAGATCAACACCGTCAAGGGCAACCGCAACTGGATGGTCGCCCGCGAGTCCCAGCTGGTCTCCGACCTGTTCGGGGACAAGGGGCTGGACCGGGTCTTCCCGATCTGTACGCCCGACGCCTCCGACTCGGCGTCCTTCGACGAGGTGCTCGAACTCCTGCACCTGGGCGGCCGCTCGCTGCCGCACTCCGTGCTGATGATGATCCCGGAGGCGTGGGAGAACCACGACTCCATGGACCCGGCCCGGCGCGCCTTCTACCAGTTCCACTCCACGATGATGGAGCCCTGGGACGGCCCGGCCTGTGTCACCTTCACCGACGGCAAGCAGGTCGGCGCGGTCCTCGACCGCAACGGACTGCGCCCCGGCCGCTACTGGGTCACCGACGACGGCCTCGTCGTCCTCGGCTCCGAGGTCGGCGTCCTCGACATCGAGCCCTCCCGGGTCGTCCGCAAGGGCCGCCTGCAGCCCGGCCGGATGTTCCTCGTCGACACCGTCGAGCACCGCATCATCGAGGACGACGAGATCAAGGCGCAGCTCGCCACCGAGGCGCCGTACGCCGAGTGGCTGGAAGCCGGCGAGATCGAGCTGTCCGACCTGCCCGAGCGTGAGCACATCGTGCACACGCACGCCTCGGTCACCCGCCGTCAGCAGACCTTCGGCTACACCGAGGAGGAGCTGCGCATCATCGTGGCGCCGATGGCCAAGGCCGGTGCCGAGCCGATCGGTTCGATGGGCACGGACTCGCCGATCGCCGCGCTGTCCGACCGCCCGCGCCTCCTCTTCGACTACTTCACCCAGCTGTTCGCGCAGGTCACCAACCCGCCGCTGGACGCGATCCGCGAGGAACTCGTCACCTCCCTGCGCTCGTCGCTGGGCCCGGCGGGCAACCTGCTCGAACCGAGCGCCGCCTCCTGCCGCAGCGTCGTCCTGCCCTTCCCGGTCATCGACAACGACGAGCTGGCCAAGCTCATCCACATCAACGCCGACGGCGACATGCCCGGCATGAAGGCCGCGACCCTGTCCGGCCTGTACCGGGTCTCCGGCGGCGGTGACGCCCTCGCCGCGCGCCTGGAGGAGATCTGCGCCGAGGCCGACGCCGCGATCGAGAACGGCGCCCGGCTGATCGTCCTGTCGGACCGCCACTCGGACGCCGAGCACGCGCCGATCCCGTCGCTGCTCCTCACCGCGGCCGTCCACCACCACCTCATCGGCACCAAGCAGCGCACCCAGGTGGGCCTGCTGGTCGAGGCCGGGGACGTCCGCGAGGTCCACCACGTCGCCCTGCTCATCGGCTTCGGCGCCGCGGCCGTGAACCCGTACCTGGCCATGGAGTCCGTCGAGGACCTGGTCCGCGCGGGCACATTCCTGCAGGCCACCGACGGCGCGCCCGAGCAGGCCATCCGCAACCTGATCTACGCCCTCGGCAAGGGCGTCCTGAAGGTCATGTCCAAGATGGGCATCTCGACCGTCGCGTCCTACCGCGGCGCCCAGGTCTTCGAAGCGGTCGGCCTGGACGCGCAGTTCGTCGCCAAGTACTTCCGCGGTACGGCCACCAAGATCGGCGGCGTCGGCATCGACGTCATCGCCAAGGAGGTCGCCGCCCGGCACGCCAAGGCGTACCCGGCGAGCGGCATTGCGCCCGCGCACCGCGCCCTCGACATAGGCGGCGAGTACCAGTGGCGCCGTGAGGGCGAGCCGCACCTGTTCGACCCGGAGACGGTCTTCCGCCTCCAGCACTCCACACGCAGCGGCCGGTACGACATCTTCAAGAAGTACACCGAGCGCGTGAACGAGCAGTCCGAGCGCCTGATGACGCTGCGCGGCCTGTTCGGTCTCAAGAGCGACCGGCAGCCGATCTCCGTCGACGAGGTCGAGCCGGTCAGCGAGATCGTCAAGCGGTTCTCGACGGGCGCCATGTCGTACGGCTCCATCTCGAAGGAAGCCCACGAGACGCTCGCCATCGCCATGAACCAGCTGGGCGGCAAGTCCAACACCGGTGAGGGCGGCGAGGACGCGGACCGGCTGTACGACCCGGCGCGCCGTTCGTCGATCAAGCAGGTCGCCTCCGGCCGCTTCGGCGTGACCTCGGAGTACCTGGTCAACGCCGACGACATCCAGATCAAGATGGCCCAGGGCGCCAAGCCCGGCGAGGGCGGCCAGCTGCCCGGCCACAAGGTCTACCCGTGGGTCGCCAAGACCCGTCACTCGACTCCGGGTGTCGGTCTGATCTCCCCGCCGCCGCACCACGACATCTACTCCATCGAGGACCTGGCCCAGCTGATCCACGACCTGAAGAACGCGAACCCGCAGGCGCGGGTCCACGTGAAGCTGGTCTCCGAGGTCGGCGTCGGCACGGTCGCCGCGGGTGTGTCCAAGGCGCACGCGGACGTGGTGCTCATCTCCGGCCACGACGGCGGTACGGGTGCCTCCCCGCTCACCTCGCTCAAGCACGCAGGCGGCCCCTGGGAGCTCGGTCTCGCCGAGACCCAGCAGACCCTGCTGCTCAACGGCCTGCGCGACCGCATCGTCGTGCAGACCGACGGTCAGCTCAAGACCGGCCGTGACGTGGTCATCGCCGCGCTGCTCGGCGCCGAGGAGTTCGGTTTCGCGACCGCGCCGCTCGTCGTCTCCGGCTGCGTCATGATGCGCGTCTGCCACCTGGACACCTGTCCGGTCGGCATCGCCACCCAGAACCCGGTCCTGCGTGACCGGTTCACTGGCAAGGCCGAGTACATCGTCAACTTCTTCCGGTTCATCGCCGAAGAGGTCCGCGAGATCCTTGCCGAGCTGGGCTTCCGCTCCATCGAGGAGGCCGTCGGCCACGCCGAGACGCTCGACGTCACGCGTGCCGTCGACCACTGGAAGGCGCAGGGCCTGGACCTGTCCCCGCTGTTCTACGTGCCGGAGCTGCCCGAGGGCACCCCGCTCCACCAGGTGATCGCGCAGGACCACGGCCTGGAGAAGGCGCTCGACAACGAGCTGATCAAGCTCGCCGGCGACGCCCTGGCCGCGGACTCCGCGACCGACGCCCAGCCGGTGCGCGCCCAGGTCGCCATCCGCAACATCAACCGCACGGTCGGCACCATGCTCGGCCACGAGGTGACGAAGAAGTTCGGTGGCGCGGGCCTGCCCGACGACACCATCGACATCACCTTCACGGGCTCCGCCGGCCAGTCCTTCGGCGCCTTCCTGCCGCGCGGCGTCACGCTGCGCCTGGAGGGCGACGCCAACGACTACGTCGGCAAGGGCCTCTCCGGCGGCCGGGTGATCGTCCGTCCCGACCGGGGCGCCGACCACCTCGCCGAGTTCTCCACCATCGCGGGCAACACCATCGCGTACGGCGCGACCGGCGGCGAGCTGTTCCTGCGCGGTCGGACGGGCGAGCGGTTCTGCGTCCGCAACTCCGGCGCGACGGTCGTCTCCGAGGGCGTGGGCGACCACGGCTGCGAGTACATGACCGGCGGCCACGCGGTCGTCCTCGGCGAGACCGGCCGCAACTTCGCGGCCGGCATGTCCGGCGGCGTCGCGTACGTCATCGACCTGAACCGCGACAACGTCAACGTCGGCAATGTGGGCGCCGTCGAGGCGCTGGACGACACGGACAAGCAGTGGCTGCACGACGTGGTGCGCCGCCACGCCGAGGAGACCGGTTCGACGGTCGCCGAGAAGCTGCTCGCCAACTGGGACGTGTCCGTGGAGCGCTTCAGCAAGATCATCCCCAGCACGTACAAGGCAGTGCTCGCCGCCAAGGACGCCGCCGAGCGAGCGGGTCTCACCGAGACCGAGATCACCGAGAAGATGATGGAGGCGGCGATCAATGGCTGACCCGAAGGGCTTTCTGAACCACGGGCGCGAGGTCGCCAAGTCCCGCCCCGTAGACGTACGTCTCAAGGACTGGAACGAGGTCTACGTCCCCGGCTCGCTGCTGCCGATCATCAGCAAGCAGGCCAGCCGGTGCATGGACTGCGGCATCCCGTTCTGCCACAACGGCTGTCCGCTGGGGAACCTGATCCCCGAGTGGAACGACTTCGCCTACCGCGAGGACTGGAGCGCCGCCTCCGAGCGTCTGCACGCGACCAACAACTTCCCGGAGTTCACCGGGCGGCTGTGCCCGGCCCCCTGCGAGTCGGCGTGCGTGCTCGGCATCAACCAGCCGCCGGTCACCATCAAGAACGTCGAGGTCTCGATCATCGACAAGGCGTGGGAGACCGGTGACGTCGCCCCGCAGGCGCCCGAGCGCCTGTCCGGCAAGACGGTCGCGGTCATCGGCTCGGGCCCGGCGGGCCTGGCCGCCGCGCAGCAGCTGACCCGGGCCGGCCACACCGTCGCCGTCTACGAGCGCGCGGACCGCATCGGAGGTCTCCTCCGGTACGGCATCCCCGAGTTCAAGATGGAGAAGCGGCACATCAACCGCCGTATCGAGCAGATGCGCGCGGAGGGCACCCGCTTCCGTACGGGCATCGAGATCGGCCGCGACCTCAAGGCGACCGACCTGAAGAAGCGGTACGACGCGATCGTCATCGCCGCCGGTGCGACGACCGCGCGGGACCTCCCGGTCCCGGGCCGCGAGCTCAAGGGCATCTACCAGGCCATGGAGTACCTGCCGCTGGCCAACAAGGTGCAGGAGGGCGACTTCGTGGCGCCCCCCATCACGGCCGAGGGCAAGCACGTGATCGTGATCGGCGGCGGTGACACCGGCGCCGACTGCGTGGGCACGGCCCACCGCCAGGGCGCGGCCTCCGTCACGCAGCTGGAGATCATGCCCCGCCCGAACGACGAGCGGAACCCGGTCTCCCAGCCCTGGCCGACCTTCCCGATGCTCTACAAGGTCACCTCCGCGCACGAGGAGGGCGGCGAGCGGGTCTACTCCGTCTCCACCACCCACTTCGAGGGCGACGAGGACGGCAACGTCCAGTGGCTGCACCTCACCGAGGTCGAGTTCGTCGAGGGCAAGCTGACCCAGAAGCCGGGCACGGAGCGCAAGATCCCCGCCCAGCTGGTCACCCTCGCCATGGGCTTCACCGGCACCGACCGCGAGAACGGCCTGGTCGACCAGTTCGGCCTGGAGCTCGACGAGCGCGGCAACATCGCCCGTGACGCCGACTTCCAGACCAACGTGCCGGGCGTCTACGTCGCCGGTGACGCCGGCCGCGGCCAGTCGCTCATCGTGTGGGCGATCGCCGAGGGCCGCTCGGCCGCGCGCGGCGTCGACCGCTTCCTGACCGGGGACAGCGAACTGCACGCCCCGATCCGCCCGACGGACCGCTCGCTGATGGTCTGATCCCGCAGGATCACACAGACGTCCCGTACAAAGGCGTACGGAACACCAGACGGCGCCTGCCCCACAGTCCCCGACCGGACGACCGGGCAGGCGCCGCCGCATGTGTGTGACAGGGTGGGGCCCATGGTCGCGATCAGTCTCAGCAAGGTGGAGGAGACCGCGCCC
Organism: Streptomyces sp. a15; assembly: GCF_059026085.1. Lineage (NCBI taxonomy): Bacteria > Bacillati > Actinomycetota > Actinomycetes > Kitasatosporales > Streptomycetaceae > Streptomyces > Streptomyces sp. A15. The sequence continues at coordinate 15,921 of NZ_JBWLKM010000052.1, forward strand.
GCGCTGGTCAGCCTGTACAAGAGCGCCGGGGTGTCGCTGGAGAAGCACGGGCTGGATGGGGAGCGGGCAGCGGTCTACCTCGTGGTGGACTACTCCGGGTCCATGCGGCCGTATTACAAGGACGGCAGTGTGCAGGCCCTCGCGGACCAGGTGCTCGGTCTGTCCGCCCACCTCGACGACGACGGGACCGTCCCGGTGGTCTTCTTCTCCACGGAGGTCGACGCGGTCGCCGACATCGCCCTCGCGGATCACGAGGGGCAGATCGAGCGGTGTGTGGCCGGCCTTGGGCACATGGGCCGGACGAACTACCACCTGGCGATGGACGCCGTCATCGACCACTACCTAGACAGCGAGTCGAGGGATCCGGCCTTCGTCGTCTTTCAGACCGACGGCGGCCCGAGCAGCAGGGCCGCCGCGGAACGCTACATCTGCAAGGCGGCCAGGCTGCCCCTGTTCTGGCAGTTCGTCGGCTTCGGCGATCCGGACAGCCGCCAGTTCGACTTCCTGCGCAGGCTCGACGAGCTGGCGGTGCCCGACAAGCGGGTCGTCGACAACGCCGGGTTCTTCCACGCCGGTGCGGACCCGCGGCAGGTGTCCGACGCCGAGTTGTACGACCGTCTCGTGGGCGAGTTCCCGAAGTGGCTGGTGGCGGCGCGGGCGCAGGGGATCGTACGGCCGTCCTGAGTCACCCGGCTGCTCGCACCGTTGGCTCACCCGTGACCGCCGTGCCACCCTGAGTGGGATCCGACGGGGAGGCGACGACGCATGGACGGCGCACGATCGGTGAACGAGACGGCGGGGTCCGCCCGCTCCCGCAGGGAGGCCCCCGGCAAGGGCGAGAAACTCGCCGACTGGGCCGACGGGCGGCTCGGGCTCTACGCGCTGGCCAAGGCCAACATGCGCAAGGTCTTCCCGGACCATCCGTCCTTCATGCTGGGCGAGGTCGCTCTCTACAGCTTCGTCGTCCTGATCCTCACCGGCGTCTACCTCACCCTGTTCTTCGAGCCGAGCATGGCCGAGGTCGTGTACCACGGCTCGTACGAACCGCTGAACGGCGTCTTGATGACGAGGGCGTTCGAGTCCACGCTCGACATCAGCTTCGAGGTGCGCGGCGGGCTGCTGATCCGGCAGATCCACCACTGGGCGGCGCTGGTCTTCGTCGGCGCCATGATCGTGCACATGATGCGGATCTTCTTCACCGGCGCGTTCCGCAAGCCGCGCGAGCTCAACTGGGTCTTCGGCTGGACGCTGCTGATGCTCGGCATCATCACCGGTCTGACCGGCTACTCGCTCCCCGACGACCTGCTGTCCGGCACCGGCATCCGCTTCGCCCAGGGCGCGATCCTGTCCGTCCCGATCGTCGGGACGTACCTGTCCTTCTTCCTTTTCGGCGGGGAGTTCCCAGGCCACGACATCATCGCGAGACTCTTCCCGATCCATGTACTGCTGTTGCCGGGGATCATGCTGGGCCTGGTGGCCGCCCACCTGATCCTGGTCTTCTACCACAAGCACACGCAGTATCCGGGCCCCGGCCGCGACAACAGGTCGGTGGTCGGCATGCCCTTCCTGCCGGTGTACATGGCGAAGGCGGGCGGCTTCTTCTTCCTCGTCTTCGGCGTGCTGACGATCCTGGGCGGCATCGCCCAGATCAACCCCGTGTGGGCCTTCGGCCCCTATCGCCCGGACCTCGTCACCACGGGCGCCCAGCCCGACTGGTACCTCGGCTTCTCCGAGGGGCTGATCCGGGTGATGCCGGGATGGGAGATCAACCTCTGGGGCCACACGCTGGCGCTGGGCGTCTTCATCCCCTTCGCGCTGTTCCCGCTGGTCATGCTGGCCATCGCCGTGTACCCCTTCATCGAGGCGTGGATCACCGGCGACAAGCGCGAGCACCACATCCTGGAGCGGCCGCGCAACGCGCCCGTGCGCACCGGCCTCGGCGTGGCCTGGCTCAGCCTGTACGTGGTGCTGCTGATCGGCGGCGGCAACGACATCGTGGCCACCCACCTGCACCTGTCCATCAACGACATCACCTGGTTCGTGCGGATCGCGGTCTTCGTGGTGCCGGTCCTCGCGTTCACGGTCACCAAGCGGATCTGTCTCGGCCTCCAGCGCCGCGACCGGAACAAGGTGCTGCACGGCAGGGAGACGGGCACCATCAAGAGGCTGCCGAACGGCGAGTACGTCGAGGTCCACGAACCCCTCTCGCAGGCACATCTGTTCACTCTCACCCAGCACGAGCAGGAGCCACCGTACGAGATCGGGCCGCTCGTCGACGCGGGCGGTGTCCGCCGTCGGGTGAAGCCGTCCCAGCGGCTGCGGGCCCGGCTGGCGAAGGCCGTGTTCGGACCCGGGAAGCGGATCGAGAAGCCGACGGTGGAGGAGTACCGGGAGCTCACCAGGGGCGATCACCACTGAGCCCCCGGAGGACGGCGGCCCGGCACTCGTCCGGGCTGCCCCAGGCGGTGCGCAGCGCGCGGGCCTTCGTGAGCCACAGGGACAGGTCGTACTCCGCCGTGTAGCCGATCGCGCCGTGCAGTTGGAGGGCCGTACGAGCGGTTGTGTACGCCGCCTCGCAGGCCATGACCTTGGCCGCGGCGACGTCCCGCTCGGTCATCGTCAGGGCGGCGCCGAGGAGCAGGGGGCGTGCGAACTCCAGCGCGATCTTCGCGTCGGCCAGTCGGTGCTTGACCGCCTGGAACGAGCCTATGGGGACGCCGAACTGGGTGCGCTGCCTGACGTGCGCGACGGTTCTGTCGAGGAGCGCGAGACCTGTGCCGAGGGCTTGCGCGGCGGTGGTGAGGCGGGCCAGGAGGAGAGCGGGGGCGAGGGGCGGGTCGATGGCGAGGAGTTCCCCGCCGCGGGGGGTGGGGAAGAGGCGCCGGGCGGGGTCGAGGGAGGGGCGCGGGGGTCCGGGAGGGGGAGCGAGGCGCAGCTCGGTGGGGGTGCGCGCCGGGTCGGGTTCGCCCCCGCCACCCCCAGGCGTGCTGTCCCCTCGGCCCTGGACCCCGCCGGGGGTCGGCCCCGACACCGTCAGCCGTATGTCTGCCATGTCCGCGTCCAGCGCGTACGGCCCCATGGTCAGCGTCGCCGTCGACTCGCCCGAGGCCAGCACGGGCAGCAGGCGTTTGGCCGGTCCCTGGTCGTCCAGTGCGGCGAGCAGTGCCGCCGCCGTGACCGTCTCCACCTGCGGCCCGGGTACCGCATGCCGCCCCAACTCCACGAAGGCGAGCGCGAGTTCCACCGGGCGCAGGCCCAGTCCCTCGTACGCCTCCGGCACCGCCAGCGCGAACACCCCAGCCTCCGCGATACGGCGCCACAGCGCACGGCCGCTCGTGTGCTCGCCGCGGCTCCAGTCCCGTACCACTGCCGGTGTGTCCGCGGCCGTCAGCATGGCGTCCAGCGAGTCGGCGAACGCGCGCTGTTCGGTGTCCAGGAGGAAGCGCATCAACGGCGTCCCTTCGGCAGGCCCAGCAGGCGCTCGGCGATGATGTCGCGCTGGATCTCGTTGGTGCCGGCGTAGATGGGGCCGGCGAGGGAGAAGACGTAGCCCTCGGCCCAGTCGGTGTCGGCCGGCTCGCCCTCCGGGCCGAGCAGATCGAGGGCCGTCTCGTGCAGGGCGATGTCGTACTCGGACCAGAAGACCTTGTTCAGACTGGACTCGGGGCCGATCGAAGCGCCGTCGAGGAAGCGGGAGGCGGCGGCGTAGGTGAAGAGCTGGTAGGCGCGGGCGCCGATGAGGGCGTCGGCCACGCGGTCGCTCGTGCTGTGCGGGCGGCCCTGGGCCTGCCAGAGCTCGGACAGCCGGGCGGCGCTCGCGAGGAAACGGCCGGGGGAGCGCAGGGTCAGGCCGCGTTCGTTGCCCGCTGTCGACATGGCGACCCGCCAGCCCTGTCCGGGCTCGCCGATCACGTCCTCGTCGGGTACGAACACCTCGTCCAGGAAGAGCTCCGCGAAGGCCGGCTTTCCGTCGAGGCGGCCGATCGGACGGACCGTGACCCCCGGGGCACGCAGGTCGAACATCAGGTAGGTGAGGCCCTGGTGCGGCTTCGGGGTGTCGGGCTCGCTGCGGAACAGGCCGAACGCGCGGTCCGCGAAGGCCGCGCGCGACGACCAGGTCTTCTGGCCGCTCAGCAGCCAGCCGCCGTCCGTACGGACCGCCCTCGACCGCAGGGACGCCAGGTCCGAACCCGCCTCCGGCTCCGACCAGGCCTGCGCCCACACCGCCTCGCCCGAGGCCATGGGCGGGAGCACGCGCGCGCGTTGCTCCTCCGTGCCGTGGTCGAAGAGCGTCGGGGCGAGGAGGTTGATGCCGTTCTGGCTCACCCGCCCGGGGGCGCCCGCCGCGTAGTACTCCTCCTCGAACAGCAGCCACCGGATCAGGCCCGCCTCCCGGCCGCCGTAGGCCGTGGGCCAGCTCACCACCGACCAGCGGTCCGCGGCGAGTTCGGCCTCCCACGCGCGGTGCGCCGCGAAGCCCTCCTCCGTCTCCAAGGAGGGGAGGGGGACGGCCGGCACGTGCGCGCGCAGCCAGGTCCGGGCCTCGGCGCGGAACGCCTCGTCGGCGGGGGAGTGGGCCAGGTCCACGGTCTCCCTCCTTCCCTAACAAGTGTTTGGTAGGTTAGCGTGCTGTCATGAAGAACGTCGAGGCTCCGGCGTACGTTCCCGGGCACGGGCTGCTCGGCGGGCGCACGGCCGTCATCACCGCGGCGGCCGGCGCCGGGATCGGCGGGGCGACCGCGCGCCGCTTCCTGGAGGAGGGCGCGCGCGTGCTGATCAGCGACGCGCACGCGCGGCGGCTGAAGGAACACGAGGCCGAGCTGAGCCGGGAGTTCCCGGGGGCGGTGGCGGCCCTCCCCTGCGATGTCACCGACGAGGCACAGGTGCGGGCCCTGTTCGACGCCGCCGTCCAGGAACACGGACGGCTGGACGTCGTCGTCAACAACGCGGGACTCGGCGGGACTTCACAGCTCGTCGACATGACCGACGAGCAGTGGTCCAAGGTGCTGGACGTGACGTTGAACGGCACGTTCCGGTGCCTGCGGGCAGCCCTTCGTCTGATGCAGGACACCGGCGGCGTGATCGTCAACAACGCCTCCGTGGCCGGCTGGCGGGCCCAGGCCGGACAGGCGCACTACGCCGCCGCGAAGGCGGGCGTGATGGCGCTGACCCGGTGCGCGGCCATGGAGGCCGCCGAGTTCGGGGTGCGGGTCAACGCCGTGTCGCCGAGCCTCGCCATGCATCCGCACCTGGTGAAGGTGACGTCGGCGGACCTGCTGGAGGAGCTGACCGGGAGAGAGGCCTTCGGGCGATACTCCGAGCCCTGGGAGGTGGCCAACGTGATCGTCTTCCTGGCGTCGGGCTACTCCTCGTACATGACGGGCGAGGTCGTCTCCGTCAGCAGTCAGCACGCCTAGGACGAGAATGGATCTGTGCCTCCTACGAAGAAGAGCCCCCAGGTGACCGCCACAGAGCCCCCCGCGGCCGCCACCGCTGGCGACCGCCGCCGCGAACTCCTCGGCACCGCCGCCGAGGTCTTCGCCGAGCAGGGCTACAACGCCACCACCGTCCGCAAGATCGCGGACCACGCGGGCATGCTCGCGGGCAGCCTCTACTACCACTTCGACTCCAAGGAGTCGATGCTCGAAGAGATCCTGCGGACCTTCCTCGACGAGCTCTGGGACGGCTACGACACCGTCCTCGGCGGTGAACTCGGGCCGCGCGAGACCCTCGAAGCGCTGGTCACCGAGTCGTTCCGGGAGATCGACCGGCACCGCGCCGCCGTCGCGATCTACCAGAAGGAGAGCAAGCAGCTCGTCGCGCAGGAGCGGTTCGCGTTCCTCGCCGAGTCGCAGCGCAAGTTCGAGAAGACGTGGCTGTCCACGCTGGAACGCGGGGTCGCCGCCGAGGTGTTCCGCGCCGACCTCGACGTCCGCCTCACCTACCGGTTCGTGCGCGACACCGTGTGGGTCGCCGCGTCCTGGTACCGGCCCGGCGGACAGCACAGCCCGGAGGAGATCGCCCGGCAGTACCTGTCGATGGTGCTGGACGGGATCGCCGTACGCGAATAGCCCCCATCTGTGAGGGAGTTGCCATGGCCGAGGCCTACATCGTCGAAGCGGTCCGTACGCCCGTCGGGCGGCGCGGGGGAGGACTGAGCGCGGTCCACCCGGCCGATCTCGGCGCGCATGTGCTTGTCGCGTTGGTGGAGCGGGCCGGGGTCGACCCGGCCGCCGTCGAGGACGTCGTCTTCGGCTGCCTCGACGCCGTGGGGCCGCAGGCCGGGGACATCGCGCGGACCTGCTGGCTGGCGGCGGGGCTGCCCGAGGAGGTGCCGGGGGTGACGGTGGACCGGCAGTGCGGCTCCTCGCAGCAGGCCGTGCACTTCGCGGCGCAGGCCGTGCTGTCCGGGACACAGGACCTGGTCGTCGCCGGCGGTGTGCAGAACATGTCGCAGATCCCGATCGCCTTCGCGACCCGGCAGGCCGCCGAGCCCCTCGGGTTCACGGAGGGCCCCTTCGCGGGCAGCGAGGGCTGGCGGGCCCGGTACGGGGACCGGGCGGTGAACCAGTTCGTCGGCGCCGAGATGATCGCCGGCAAGTGGGGCATCAGCAGGCAGGACCAGGAGGAGTTCGCGCTGCGCTCGCACCGGCGGGCGCTGCGCGCCATCGACGAGGGGCGCTTCGAGCGGGAGATCGTGGCGTGCGGCCAGGCCGCCGTCGACGAGGGCCCGCGCCGGGACACCTCCCTGGAGAAGATGGCCGCGCTGAAGCCGGTCATCGACGGCGGCACCGTCACCGCGGCCTGCTCCTCGCAGGTCTCCGACGGCGCGGCCGCCATGCTGCTCGCCTCGGAGCGGGCGGTGCACGAGCACGGGCTGCGTCCCCGCGCGCGCGTGCACCATCTCTCCGTGCGTGGCGAGGACCCCATCCGCATGCTGACCGCGCCCATCCCGGCCACCGCGCACGCCCTGAAGAAGACCGGCCTGTCCCTCGACGACATCGACCTCGTCGAGATCAACGAGGCCTTCGCCCCGGTCGTCCTGGCCTGGCTGAAGGAGACCGGCGCGGACCCCGGCAAGGTCAACGTCAACGGCGGCGCGATAGCCCTGGGCCACCCCCTGGGCGCCACCGGCGTGAAGCTCATGACGACCCTGCTGCACGAACTGGAGCGCACCGGCGGCCGGTTCGGCCTCCAGACGATGTGCGAGGGCGGCGGGCAGGCGAATGTCACGATCATCGAGCGGCTCTGAGGAGAACGGCGAGAGGCCGGCCACCCGCTTCGGCGGACGGAGTCCGGCGCAGGCTCCCGAAGCCTGGGAGGCCCCCCGGGGCCGAGCAGTGCGAGGGGGCCGTCGGGGATGGTGCCGATGTGCGAGGGCGGCGGCGGGCAGGCGAATGTCACGATCATCGAGCGGCTCTGAGGAGAACGGCTTCCGATGTGCGAGGCCGGTGGCCAGGCCAACGTGACGATCACCGAGAGGCTGTGAGCCGCTCCCGTACCTCCTCCGCCTCCTTCATGATCCGCTCCACCAGCTCCGCGCACGACGGCAGGTCGTCGATCACCCCGGCGACCTGCCCGGAGGCCATCACACCGAGATCCGTACGGCCGTCCACCATCGCCGACTTCAGTAGCATCGGCGTGTTCGCGGCGAGCAGGACCTGACTCCAGGTCAGGTCCTTGCCGTGTTTCATGGCGAGCCCGTCCCGGACCATCCGGCGCCAGGTCAGCCCGGACAGCCTGCGGAAGCCGGCCGCTCTTCGCGCGGCTTGGAACAGGGCCTTCGTACGGCCGGCGTGCTCCAGGGCGTCGACGAGTTCCGTACGGAGCATGCGGTGGGGCAGGCCGTCGACCGCGCGGGTCACCGTCACGTCCTTCACCGTCGCCGCCAGGTACCGCGCCTTCACCGCGTCCGGCACCGTCGAGTCCGAGGTGAGCAGGAACCGCGTGCCCATGGCGACGCCCGCCGCGCCGTACGCCAGCGCCGCGACCAGTCCCCGTCCGTCGTGGAAGCCGCCCGCGGCCACCACCGGTATGCCGACGGCGTCCACCACCTGCGGCAGCAGCACGGTCGTCGCCACCTCGCCGGTGTGCCCGCCGCCCTCCCCGCCCTGCACGATCACCGCGTCCGCGCCCCACGCCGCGACCTTCTCGGCATGCCGCCGGGCGCCCACGGAGGGGATGACCACGACGCCCGCCTCCTTGAGCTCGGCGATCAGTTCGGGGGAGGGCGCGAGGGCGAAGGACGCGACCCGGACGCCCTCGTCGACGATGATCCGCACCCGGTCGCCCGCGTCCCCGGCGTCCGCGCGCAGATTCACCCCGAACGGCTCGCCCGTACGTGACTTGACCTCCCGTACGGCGTCCCGCAGCCGGTCGAGTGTCATCGTCGCGGAGGCCAGGATGCCCAGTGCGCCCGCCTCGGCCGACGCGGAGACCAGGCGAGGGCCGGCCACCCAGCCCATGCCGGTCTGCACGATGGGATGGCGGACTCCCACGAGCCTGGTCAGCGCGGTCTCCATCAGCCGTCGACCTCGCGCCGCCTCGCACCTTCCGGATCGATGACCGAGCGGATCAACTCCAGCTCCTCACGGGTCGGTTCGCGCGTGTACGGCACCTCGGCGGGGACGTGCAGGGCGAAGCCCGTGGCTTCCCGGACCTGCTCGACGGTGACGCCCGGGTGGAGGGAGGCGAGGCGCATCGCGTGGTCCGGGGTGGCGAAGTCGAAGACGCCCAGGTCAGTGACCACGCGCGGGATGCGGTGGAAGCGGGTGGCGCCGGGGCCCGCGGCGGCGGCACGGTCGTAGCCCACTCCGCACACCATGTCGACCTTCTCGACGAAGACCCGCGCGGAGTGCTTCGGCACCCAGTAACTGGTCGGGTTGTTCAGGGTGTTGACCGGGCCGCCGCGCACGCCCAGCAGCTGCCGCTTCGGCCTGGCCCAGTCGCCGATGCACGAGATGTTCTGGTTGCCGAAGCGGTCGATCTGACTCGCGCCCATCATCACGTGCCGGCGCCCGCCGGTGACCATGGTCAGATGCTGCCGGTACGGCAGCCAGCCCTCCACCGTGCCGTCGAGACCGACGAGCATCGCCTCGCCGTCGGTCAGCAGCAGGTCGGGGGAGAAGGTGCGCTTGGCGAGGCGGGCGCCCAGGGCCGGGATCAGGCCCATGGGGCTCGCGAGCACCTCCCCGTTGTCCCGCCAGGCCTCGGCACAGGCGATCACGCAGTACTCGGCACGGGTGACGGTCACTGGAACTGCTCCTTCCGCCAGTCCTCTACGGCGCGTTGGTAGTGCTGCTCGTCCCCGCCGAGGAACCGCTCGGCGAACTGCCCGTACGGCGTGGTGGCGTACAGCTTCTGGAAGGCCTCGTCCCGGCCGTAGTCGGGGGCGCACGAGGTGAAGTGGGCGCCGTTCGGCGTCTCGATCACGCCTGTCACGCTCGACCGCTTGAGGAGCAGCGTCTGCGGCGCGGCCTCCTTGGCCAGCTCTGCCGTGCCGATGTTGTCGACGAGCCGTTCGCACGACACGTACGCCGCGTCCGCCGCCTCGCACAGCAGGTCGTCGAAGTACGGGTCCGGGCCCAGGTACTGGCCGTTGCCCAGGCGGTCCGCGCGGTTCATGTGGACGAGGGCGGCGTCCAGGCGCAGCGCGGGCATGGCGACGAACGTCTCCGCGTCCTCGTACGGCGAAGTGACCGTCCGCAGCTCGGGGTTGACCCGCATCACGTCCGAGCCGAGCCCGGCCCGCACCGGCAGGAACGGCAGGCGGTTGGCGGCCGCGTGCAGCCCCCACAGGAACATCGCCTCGTCGACCTCCGTCAACTCCAAGGCGCCACGCTCGCGTGCCGTCCGGTAGTGCGGTTCCAGCGGGATCGAGTCGAGGGTCACGAAGGCGGTGACGAGCTTGCGGATCCGTCCGGCGGCGGCGAGCAGGCCGACGTCCGGGCCGCCGTACGAGACGACGGTGAGATCGGTGATCCCGGTCCGCAGCAGGGCTCGCACCAGCGCCATCGGCTTGCGGCGTGAGCCCCAGCCGCCGATGCCGAGCGTCATCCCGCTCTCCAGACGGCCGACGGCCTCCTCGGCCGACATGGTCTTGTCGCTCACTGGACGGCCTCCTCGCCGAAGCTGTCGCGGACCCGGTCCGCCACCCCGCCGAGGTTGGCCTCGAAGGTGAAGCCCTGCTCGAAGCGGTAGCTGCGGCGTACGTCGACGGGATCGATGCCGTTGATGGCGGACTTGGCCAGCCGGATGAGCTCGCCGTCCTTGGCGGCGATCTCGCGGGCCAAGTCAAGGGCGGCCTCGCGCAGTTCCGCGCGCGGGACGACCCGCCACACCGAGCCGTGCGCGTGCAGCTCGGCCGCGGTCGCGGTGCGCGAGGTGTAGTACAGGGCGCGCATCAGGTGCTGCGGGACCAGCCGGGCCAGGTGGGTGGCCGCGCCGAGCGCGCCGCGGTCCAGCTCGGGCAGGCCGAAGGTCGCGTCCTCGCTCGCCACGATCGCGTCCGCGTTCCCCACCAGACCGATCCCGCCGCCCAGACAGAAGCCCTGCACGGCGGCGACGACGGGCACCTCGCACTCGTAGACCGCCGCGAAGGCCTCGAAGCAGCCGCGGTTCGCGCCGATCAGCGCCTGCTGTCCCTGGGCCTGGATCTCCTTGATGTCCACGCCGGCGTTGAACCCCCGCCCCTCGGCGGCCAGCACCACGCACCGGACCCCGGCGTCCCGGCCGGCCGCGCGCACGGCGTCGGCCAGCGCGAACCAGCCGTGCACGGGCAGGGCGTTCACCGGCGGAAAGTCGACCGTGACGACGGCTATGCCATTTTTTTCGGGCCCCATTTCCGGGGACGAGGTGGAGACACCCATGGCTGCATCAGCTACCTTTCCACCAAACGTTTGTTAGGTGAAGGGTAGCGGCGAATGGAGCTGAACGGGAAGGTCGCGGTCGTCACCGGCGGTACCCGCGGCGTCGGCGCCGGGATCGCGCGGGCCTTCGTCCGGGCGGGTGCCGAGGTCGTGGTCTGTGCCCGCCGGCCGCCGGACGTGCCGGTGCCGAAGACCGAGTTCGTGCCGCTGGACGTACGGGACACCGAAGCCGTGGGGCACTTCTTCGCCGGGCTGCCCCGTCTCGACGTCCTGGTCAACAACGCGGGCGGCGCCCCGTACCGGCCGCTCGCGCAGGCCGGGGCCGAACGGCACGTCCGGGTCGTGGAGTTGAACCTGCTGGCACCGCTGACCGTGTCCCTCGCCGCGTACGACCACCTCAGGCGTGCCGAGGGCTCGATCGTGATGATCGGCAGCGTCAGCGGCAGCCGCCCCTCGCCCGGTACCGCGGCGTACGGGGCGGCCAAGGCCGGCCTCGACCACCTGGCCCGCTCGATGGCCGTCGAGTGGGCGCCGGAGGTTCGCGTCAACACGCTCGTCGTCGGCATGGTCCGCACCGAGCTGTCCCACCTCCACTACGGCGGCCCGGACGCCGTGGCCGCCGTCGCCCGCACCGTCCCCCTGGGGCGGCTTGCCGAGCCGTCCGACGTCGGCGCGGCCGCGGTCTTCCTCGCCTCCGACGCCGCCGCCTATGTCACCGGCGCGAGCCTGCTCGTGCACGGCGGCGGTGACCGGCCCGCGTTCCTGGACGCGGCAACTGCCCACAAGGAGAAGTGACCACAAGGAGAAGTGACCACAAGGAGAAGTGAGATGAGCGGAATCTGCGAGGGTCGGGTCGTCGTCGTCACCGGCGCCGGCCGCGGGCTGGGTCGCGCCCACGCGCTCGCGTTCGCCGCCGAGGGCGCCCGGCTCGTCGTCAACGACCTCGGTGTCGGCCTCGACGGCACGCCGGGCGGCGACAGCCCGGCCCGCCGGGTCGCCGACGAGATCCGCGCCGCGGGCGGCGAGGCCGTGCCCCACGGCGGCGACATCGCCACGACCGAGGGCGCCGCCTCTCTCGTCCGCGCCGCCCTTAAGGCGTACGGCCGTCTCGACACCCTCGTCAACAACGCCGGGTTCCTGCGCGACCGCATGCTCGTCAACCTCGACGAGGACGACTGGGACGCGGTCGTACGCGTCCACCTGAAGGGGCACTTCCTGCCGCTCAAGCACGCGGCGGCACACTGGCGGGCGGAGGCGAAGGCGGGGCGGACGCCGGTGGCGCGGGTCATCAACACCGGTAGCGGGGCAGGGCTGTTGGGGTCGGTCGGGCAGGGGAACTACAGCGCCGCGAAGGCCGGGATCGTCGCCTTGACGCTGGTCGCGGCGGCCGAGATGGGGCGGTACGGGGTCCAGGTCAACGCGATCGCCCCGGCCGCCCGGACCCGGATGACCCAGGAGACCTTCGCGCGGACGATGGCGGCGCCCGCGGGGGGCTTCGACGCCATGGCCCCCGAGAACGTGTCACCGCTGGTGGTGTGGCTGGGCTCGGCCGCGAGCGCGGGCGTCACCGGGCGGGTCTTCGAGGCCGAGGGCGGGCGGATCACCGTCATGGAGGGATGGCGGCCGGGGCCGAGCGCCGACAAGGGCGCGCGGTGGACGCCGGCGGAGGCGGGGGACGTCACGCTGAAACTGCTGGCGGAGGGGGAGGCTCCGGGGGTGGTGTACGGGGCGGGGTAGGCGAAGCCGTATTCATCCGTATTCACCCTTATTCGCCCGCATTCGGCCCTCTTTAGTCGTCCCCTGCCGGATCCCCAGGCGCGACCAGCCCCGACTCATACGCGAGGACCACGGCCTGCACGCGGTCGCGGAGGTCCAGTTTCGACAGGATGCGGCCGATGTGGGTCTTGACCGTGGTGGGGCTGAGGAACAGCCGGTCGGCGAGCTCGGCGTTGCTCAGGCCCGTCGCGAGCAGCCGCAGTACCTCCAGTTCGCGCGGGGTGAGGCCGGACAGGTCGCGGTGCAGGGCGGCCGGACGCGCCTCCTCGCGGTGGGCGAAGCGCTCGATGAGGCGGCGGGTGATGGCGGGCGCGAGCAGGGCGTCGCCGGACTGCACGAGCCGTACGGCGGCCACCAGATGCTCGGGGGTGACGTCCTTGAGCAGGAAGCCGCTGGCCCCGGCGGTGAGCGCGGCGTAGACGTAGTGGTCGAGGTCGTAGGTGGTCAGGATGATGACGCGGAGGGCGGCCGGGTCGCTGTCGGCGAGGATCCGCCGGGTGGCCTCGATGCCGTCCATCCGCGGCATCCGGATGTCCATGAGAACCACGTCGGGCCGGGTGCGCCGGACCGCTTCGACCGCCTCCGCCCCGTCGGCCGCCTCGGCCGTGACCTCGATGCCGTCCGCGGCCAGGATCATCCCGAAGCCGGTCCGTACGAGGGCCTGGTCGTCGGCGATGACGGCGCGCAGTGCGGGTGGCCGGTTCACGT
>NZ_JBWLKM010000052.1:29372-63909 GCF_059026085.1 Streptomyces sp. a15
GCCGGTCCGTACGAGGGCCTGGTCGTCGGCGATGACGGCGCGCAGTGCGGGTGGCCGGTTCACGTGGTCCGCCACGGCACTCGGGCCCTGATGCGGTAGCCGCCGGCGAGGGTCGGACCGGCCGTCAGCTCACCGTCGTAGACCGCGAGGCGCTCGCGCAGCCCGATCAGCCCGCGGCCGTTGCCGTCCGCCGGCGCGGAGTCGCGGACGGCGCCGGTGTCGGTGACCTCGATCTCCAGCCAGTTCTCGGCGTAGCCGATCGTCACCCAGGCGTCGGCGCCGGGTGCGTGCTTGATCGTGTTGGTCAGCGCCTCCTGCACCACGCGGTACGCCGCCAGGTCCACCCCGGTTGGCAGCGGCTGCGGCGGCAGCGACATCGCCACACCGACCGGCGTCCCGGCGGCCCGCACCCGCTCGATCAGCGCGTCGAGCTGTCTGAGGCCGGGCTGCGGCTCCAGGCCGTCGGCGGGACTGTCGGCGCGGCCGGGGTCCGTGGCCGCCGCCAACAGGCCCATCACATGGCGCAGTTCGGCCATCGCGGCCCTGCCTCCGGCCTCCACCGCCAGCAGCGCCGCCTTCGACCGCTCGGGGGCCGCGTCCATCACCTTGCGGGCCGCCCCCGCCTGGATGACCATCACGCTCACATTGTGGGTCACGACGTCGTGCAACTCGGCCGCGATCCTCGCCCGTTCCTCCTCGACGGCCCGGCGCATGCTCTCCGCCTGCTCCTGCTGCAACTGTGCGAACCGGTCCCGGCCGGCCGCGAGACGCCGCCGCCAGTAGCGGACGGTCCCGGCCAGCACCCCGGCGGCCAGCAGGACGACCACGGGACTCGACCACCCCGGCAGCACGGGATCCGTCCGCCGGAACGCCAGGCCGGCCGGCACCGCGGCGACGACCAGCACGACCGGCGCCAGCGTCCGGTACCGGCTGTGCTTCACCGCGCTGTAGGCGCCGATGACACAGGTCAGCACAGTGATCCAGCCGGCCCGGTCTCCGATGCCCAGCGCCGCGGCCAGCACCACCCCGAACACGGCCAGCGGATACCGGCGCCGGGCCGCGAGCGGCAGCGCCGACAGCAGCACGAGGGGCCAGGGCGGCCCGGAGATCCGGTCCGGCACGATCCGCGCACCCGGCGTCGGGGGGTAGGGCGGGACAGGCACCCCGTACTCGTCCCTCGGCACGACGAACACCGGCCCGTCGCTGGGATACCGCGCCGCCACCACCAGCGCGACCAAGGTCAGGACGACCGCCAGCACCACGTCCGCGCGCACCGCCCGCCGGGACAGCGGGGGCCCCTTCGCCTCCGGCCGCAGCGCCTCCCGCAGTTGCCGGCGCCATCCGGGCCGCTCCTCCGTCTCCATCGGCTCATTGTGTGGCCGATGCGCCCGGGCCGCGTCCGTCTTGACGACCAGGACGACCAGGACGACCAGGAGACCGTCCCGCAGGCGTACTTCGCAGGGATGACCCCGCGGCCGGGTCCTCCGCTGGGAGGGCCGCATGTCGGTGCCCCGGCCGACGCGGCCGAGGAGCGCCCGCCCCTACGGTCGCCTGGGCCCGACACCTTCGCCGGGACCCGACGCCTTCGCCGGGACAGGCGCCTTCGCCAGGATCCGACCGCGCACGAGCGACCGTAAGGACGGACGACTCCCATGACTTCCCCGACCACCCCGACCACCCCGACCCACGTGATCGAACTGGCGGGCGTGGCCAAGCGCTACGACAGCGCCGGCGCGCCCGCTCTCGGACCGCTCGACCTCGCCGTCGCCCAGGGGGAGGCCCTCGCCGTGACGGGTCCCTCCGGCAGCGGCAAGTCCACGCTGCTGAACCTCGTCGCCGGCCTGGACCGGCCGACCGAAGGCACGGTGACCGTCGACGGGCGGCGCATCGACCGGCTGAGCGAGCACGCGCTGGCCCGCTTCCGCCGTGAACGGATCGGCATGGTCTTCCAGTTCTTCAACCTGCTCGACGACCTCACCGTCGCCGACAACATCCAGCTCCCCGCCCAGCTCACCGGCGCCGCGCGACGCCAGGCCGCGGCCCGCGCCGGCGAGCTCATGGAACTGCTCGGCATCCAGAAGCTCGCCCGCGCCTACCCCGGCCGGCTCTCCGGCGGCGAACGCCAGCGGGTCGCGGTCGCCCGCGCCCTGGTCAACCGGCCCGCACTGCTGCTGGCCGACGAGCCGACCGGAGCCCTCGACACCGCGTCGGGCCAGGACGTACGGGACCTGCTGGTCGATCTGCACCGCGGCGGCCAGACCATCGTGCTGGTCACCCACGACCTGGCGCTGGCAGAGGCGTGCGCGAGCCGCTCGATCCATCTGGTGGACGGTCATCTCGCCCTCGACACCACGGTGGAGGCCGTCCGATGAGCGGCTTCGGTACCGGTGCGCTCGGCCGGGTCGTCCGCTCCGGGGTGGGGCGACGGCGGGTGCAGACCGTGGTGATCGCGGTGGCCGTGATGATGGCCGTGGCCTCGGCCGTGGTCGCCGGTTCGCTGATGGTCGCCGCGGACGCGCCCTTCGACAAGGCCTTCGCCCGGCAGAACGGGGCGCACCTCACCGCGGAGTACGACCCGGCGAAGGCGAGCACGGCCCAGCTCGAGGCGACCGGACGCGTGGACGGCGTCACCGCGACCGCGGGACCGTACCCCGTCACGTCGATCCGCCCGGTGGACGGGGGCGGCGGCCACCTGCGGCCCGTCACCCTGGCCGGGCGGTCCGCCCCGCACGCCGACGTGGACGACCTGGAGCTGTCCTTGGGCCGGTGGGCGGAGAAGCCGGGCGAGATCGTGCTCACCACGCAGGTCGCCGGTCCCGCCTTCAAGCTCGGCTCGACGCTGAGGTCTTCGGACGCGGCCGACGCCCCCACCCTGACGGTCGTCGGCATCGCCGTCTCGGCCGGCAGGTCCGCCGACGCGTGGGCAACCCCCGCCCAGGTCACGGCACTCGCCTCGAAGGACACCCCGGTCACCAGCCAGATGCTCTACCGCCTCGACTCCGCGGACACGGGCGGCCAGATCGCCGCCGCCCGCAAGAAGCTCACCGCCGCCGTACCGCAAGGGGCGCTCCTGGGCACCCAGTCCTACCTGGACACCAAGCGCGCCGCCGACACGAGCGCGGCGGTCACCATCCCGTTCCTCATCGCGTTCGGCGTGCTCGGCATCGCGATGTCGCTGATCATCGTCGGCAGTGTGGTCAGTGGCGCGGTCGGCACCAGCCTGCGCAGGATCGGCATCCTCAAGGCCATCGGCTTCACCCCGCGCGAGGTCGTGCGCGCCTACGTCGCCCAGGCCCTCATCCCGGCGGGCGCCGGCATCGCCCTGGGCGTCGTCCTCGGAAACCTGCTGGCCGTACCGCTCCTGAACGACACCGAGCAGGTGTACGGCACCGCCTCGCTGACGGTGGCCTGGTGGGTGGACGTCGTCGTGGTGGTCGCCGCGCTGCTCGTCGTGGGGATCGCGGCGCTGGTCCCCGCACTGCGGGCCGGACGGCTGCGCACCGTCGAGGCCATCGCGGTCGGCCGCGCGCCCCGCACCGGACGCGGCCAGTGGGCGCACCGGGCCGCGGGCCGGCTGCCACTGCCCCGCGCGGTGACCTACGGCCTCGCCGCTCCCTTCACCCACCCGGTCCGCACGGCCGCGATGCTGCTCGCGGTGGCCTTCGGCACGGTCGCGGCGACCTTCGCGCTGGGCCTGACCTCGTCCCTGACCGCGGTCGCCGAGGCGGGGGATCCCGAGAGCCGCGCGGCGGTCACCGTCTTCACCGGCGCCGGCGGACCGACCGTCACCCGCGGGCCTGCCCCCGCGGCGGGCACGGCCGAGCCCCCGGCCGCCGCCGATCCGGCACGCGTGCGTGCCGCCGTCGAGGCGCAGGCCGGCACGGCCTCGTACTACGGCAAGACCCAGGCGGACGTCACCGTGGGCGGGGTCTCCGGCACCGCCCGGGCAAGCCTCTACGAGGGCGACTCCCGCTCCGGCGCCTACGAGATGATCTCCGGCCACTGGATCACCGGCCGGGGGCAGGCCGTCGTGCCCTCGCGCTTCCTGGAGAAGACCGGCACCGAGATCGGCGACACCGTACGGGTGACCCATCAGGGGCGCACCCAGAGCCTGCGCATCGTCGGCGAGGCCTTCGACACCTCGGACGACGAACTGGAGATCCACGCGAACCTCGCCGACTTCCCGGCGGCCGAGCCCGGCGTGTTCCTCGTCGAGGTGAAGCCGGGCGTCTCCGCCACCGAGTACGCCCGGGAACTCGCCGCCGAGGTCCAGCCCCTGGGCGGCGACGCACACGCCAACTCCCCCTCGGAGCAGGACGGCCTGCTCCTCATCGTGCAGGCGATGGCCGCGCTGCTCACCCTCATGCTGGTCTCCGTGGCCGGCCTCGGCGTGCTCAACTCCGTCGTCCTCGACACCCGCGAACGCGTCCACGACCTCGGCGTGTGCAAGGCGCTCGGCATGTCGCCCCGCCAGACCGTGGGCCTCGTCCTCGCCTCGGTGGCCGGGATCGGCGTACTCGGGGGACTGGTCGGCGTCCCGGCCGGATACGCGCTGCACGCCTATGTGCTGCCCGTGATGGGGCACGCGGCGGGCACCGACCTGCCGCCGTCGGTCCTCGACGTGTACGACACTCCGCGGCTGGTGCTCCTGGGTCTGGCCGGCCTCACCATCGCCCTGCTGGGCGCGCTGCTTCCGGCGGGGTGGGCGGCCCGGGCACGCACGGCGACGGCGCTGCGCACGGAGTAGGAACTCCGCCGGCCAGGTGTCGCACTCCAGCACCGTGTCGGCTACGTGTCGCACTCCAGCACCGTCCGGCACAGCGAACACCGCGCCCGCATCCTGCCCCGCACCGGCACCCGGATCCGCTGGTGGCAGGTCGGGCAGGGAAAGGAGACCCGCAGGCGGCCGCCGCTGTCGGGGGAGAAGGCGTACGGGACGCCCGGTCCCGGTCCCGTCCCGGGCGCGTGCCGCCGGTCGCGGGCGTAGCGGCGCCGCCCCGCCCAGCCGGCCGCCGTCAGCGGGGGCTGCTGCTCGTCCTGGCGGGCCCGGGTCATGCCCTTGACGTACGCCGTGTAGGCCTGCGGGCTGGTGAACCACACCGACGGGTCCTCACCGAAGACCAGGGCCCGCTTGGCGAGGACGTAACCGAACTCCTCCGGGGTGAGATAGCCGAGCTTCTGGGAGGACGCCGCGTCCTCCCGGTACGCGTCGAGGAGCAGCCAGCCCGCACCCAGGTAGGCCGCCGCGGTGTCGGTGAGGATCTCGTTCTCCCGGGTGCCGGGGAAGGTCAGGTCCAGGCGGTGCAGATAGACGTGCATCACCTCGTGGGCGAGGGCCGCGCCGATGTCCCGGCGGTGGGTGCGGAAACGGTCGTTCAGCTCGACGAAGTACTCGGGCCCGGCGGTGAGTTCGACGTTCGCCGCCTGCTTCATCTCCCGGAAGCTGACGACCATCCGGGCATCCGGCAGCCGGTAGTGCCGCACCAGCTCACGCGCCACCCGCTGCGCCCCCAGATACAGGTCGTCGGTGTCGCAGAACGCCATGTCGGCGGGGACCACGCTGGTCCCGAACAGCTGGACGGTGTCGTACGACAGCCGCTTGTACAACGCGGTGACGGCGGCCCGCACCGTCTCCAGGTGCGGATAGCCGTGCTCTACCGGTCCGTCGTTCGCCACGCCCGTACCCCCAAGAGGCCGTGAACCCGGTTCCACTCTACGGCGACGCGGGTGGATTTTCCCCGGCCGGATTCGCCGGTACGGGCCGGAGGACGGGCGGCGTCACCGACGCCTGATCGAACTCCAGCACCCATACCTCGTTGGTCCCCTCCCGCAGCACCGGCCCGGGTACGTACAGTGACCGCTGCGGCCCCGCGGACCAGTAACGGCCCAGGTTGAAACCGTTGATCCACACGAAGCCACGGGTCCAGCCCGGCAGGTCAAGGCAGGCGTCCCCGGCGCCGCGGACCGTGACGCCGGCCCGGTACAGACCGGCGGATGCGTCGCCGGGGAGGGCCCGGAAGGAGAGGCCCTCGATGTCGTCCAGGGCGTCCAGGCGCAGCCCGCGCGCGCGTACGCTGTGCAGATACTGGCGCTCGTGCAGCAGGCCCCCGGTGATGCCCTTGGGCTCGCCGGTCAGCGGACCGTAGTTGACCCTCCCCAGGGACTCCACCCACAGCTGAACGCGCGCGTGCCCCGCGACGGACTCGTTGAGCCGGTCCTCGTCCTCGGTGAGCACCCCGGCCCGCTCCCCGTCGACGTACACCACCGCCAGATCCCGCAGCCCGCGCGCGGTCAGCGGGTAGGGCTGCCGCGGGCCCGGCACCGTCACCTCGTAGCGCACCACACCCCGGTCGACGTCCAGCTCCTCGAAGGTCGGCGGCACGGGATACGTGCCCTCCGGGCCCCCGCGCGCCTCGAGTACGGCGGACAGGGACGCCCAGCCGTCCAGCCGCACCTCGGCCGGCTCACCCAACGGCGTGGGCGCGGGCGGGACTTCAGGCAGCAGCCCGTCGGCGTACTCGGCGAACACCTCGCGCAGACGCCAGAACTTCTCCGTGGGCCGGCCGTACTCGTCGACGGGCGCGTCGTAGTCGTACGAGGTCACGTCCGGCTGAAGCGGCCCGTCGTGCATCCAGCCGCCACCCCGGTTGGCGCCCGCCCAGCCCGCGAAACTGGTGCCGCCGTGCGCCATGTACAGATTGACCGAGGCCCCGCACTCCAGGATCTCCCGCAGCGTCGCCGCCGCCTCGGCGGGCTCCCGCACGACATGCTCACCGCCCCAGTGGTCGAACCAGCCGCACCAGAACTCCATGCACATCAGCGGCCCGTCGCCGCGGTGCCGGCGCAGCGACTCGAACGCCCCGCGCGCGTGGGAGCCGAAGTTCACCGTGGCGAGCACCCCGGGGATCGAGCCGCCGCTGAGCATGTGGTCCTCCGGGCCGTCCGAGGTGCACAGCGGGACCGTCACGCCCTTGGACCGCAGCAGATCCGCGAGACGGCCCAGATACTCGGTGTCCGAGCCGAAGCTGCCGTACTCGTTCTCCACCTGCACCATGATCACCGGGCCGCCCCGGTCGGCCTGCCGGGACACCACCTCCGGCAGCAGCCGACGGAACCAGTCCTCCACAGGTCGCAGAAAACGCTCGTCACGCGTGCGCGGGTGCCCCGTCAGCCAGTGCGGCAGCCCGCCGTTCTCCCACTCGGCACAGATGTACGGCCCCGGCCGCACGATCGCCCACAGACCCTCCCGGTGGGCCGCATCCAGGAACCGGCCCAGCGCCTCCACGTCCCGGAACTCGCCCGGCCGCGGCTCGTGCAGGTTCCATGGCACGTACGTCTCCACGCAGTTGAGGCCCATCGCCCGCAGCATCGCCAGCCGGTGCCCCCACTGCGCCTCGTGCACCCGGAAGTAGTGCAGCGCACCGGACAGCAGCCGCACCGGCCGCCCGTCCAGCAGGAAATCCGCGTCCCCCACCGTGAACTCGCTCATACGCCCCACCCTCACCCCTGGCGTGGATCACGTCCATGGACAAAGATCGGCGCTGCTTGGACACAAGTACGACCGTCGGAGGACCGCCGATGTACCACACCTGGATGCGGTTCTTCACGCCCGGCCCCGCCCACCACCGGCTCGGCCTCGTCTGCCTCGGCGTCGGCCTCCAGTACGGTGCGCTGCCCACCGTCGGCCCCCGCACCCTCGACAGCCACGTCGCCGTCGTCATCAGCACCGGCAGCGGCTGGTACCTCGCCCCCGACGGCCGCCGTACCACCGTCACCGCGCCCGCCCTGCTGTGGCTCACCCCCGGCGTCCCCCACCACTACGCGCCCGACCCCGCCGCCGGCTGGGACGAGGGCTTCGTCGGCTTCACCGGGCCCGCCACCGCCACCTACACCGAACTCGGCTACATCGAACCCGACCGCCCCGTCGTCCCCCTGTCCGACGCCACCGGCCCACGCGCCGTCATCACCCGCATCGCCCGCGCCGCCCGCCGCGACAACCCCCTCCTGGAAGTGGAGACCGGCGCCGCCGTCCACGAACTCCTCGTCGCCCTGCGCCGCGCCCGCGCCGACCTCGCCCCCGACGGCGACCCGGTCCTCAAGGCCCTCGCCCGCGACGCCTTCAAACCCCTGTCGGTCGCCGACCACGCCGCCCGGCACGGCATGACCACCGCCGAACTGCGCACCGCCGTCCGCCGCGGCGCCGGCTGCAGCCCCAAGGACTACCTCCTCGGCATCCGCCTCGGCCGCGCCAAGGAACTCCTCGCCGCCACCGAACTGCCCGTCGCCGCCGTCGCCCGCCGCGTCGGCTACGACGACCCCGCCTACTTCTCCCGCCTGTTCACCCGCCGCGTCGGCATGGCCCCCGTCCGCTTCCGCGCCCAGGAGAGCCGCGTCGTTCCCGGCGGCTGGAGCAACCAGGTACCGGATCCGGACGATCCACCCATGATCGAGCGCGCGCCCGCCCCGTAATGTGGACGCCCATGACCACCAGCAACAACGGAACCGGCGACGTCGACCCCGCAGTCCGCGAGGAACTCGCCCGGCTCCGCGACAGCATCGACAACATCGACGCGGCCGTCGTCCACATGCTCGCCGAACGCTTCAAGTGCACCCAGCAGGTCGGCCACCTCAAGGCCAGACACCAGCTGCCGCCCGCTGACGCGGCCCGCGAAGCCCGGCAGATCGAACGCCTGCGCACCCTCGCCGAGAACGCCAAACTCGACCCGGCCTTCGCTGAGAAGTTCCTGAACTTCATCATCGCCGAAGTGATCAGGCACCACGAGCGCATCGCCGAGGACGCCGTCAACGGAACCACACACCTGGCGAATTGACCTCCCCCGATGCCCCCAGGGACGTGACACAGGGCCCCGCGAGGGGCATGCTGCGCTGTGCACTCCTTGTCAGCCCACGAGCACTCCGCGTCAGTGCGCGGTCGTAGGCTGGTCTGTCCACGAGGGAGGGACGTCGGGCCATGCCGTCGGATGCCAGGATCCTCATCGTCGACGACCACGAGGACACGCTGTACGCCCTGGAGAGCGCCCTGGCCCCGCTGGGCTACCGGCTGGGCCGCGCCACCAGCGGAGACGAGGCCCTCAAACAGGTACTGCGCGGCCAGGTCGGTCTCCTCCTCCTCGACGTACGCATGCCCGGCGTCAGCGGCCTCGACGTGGTGCGCTACATGCGCCGCGTGGAACAGACCCAGCACATACCCGTCGTCCTCCTCACCGGCTTCGGCGCCGACCACGAACTGACCGCCACCGCCTTCGGCCTCGGCGTCGCCGACCTCGTCATGAAACCCATCGACCCCTGGGCCCTGCGCACCAAGGTCCGCTACCTCTTCGACACCCACCAACGCCACCTCGCCCTCGAACACGAGGTCCGCGAACTCCGCGCCCTCGTCAAGGACCACACCGAAGCCGGCGAACACCCCCCACGCCCCGCCCTGCCCCACCCGGACGCCCGCGTCCCCACCCAACGCGGCCAGGGGGCGCACACCGAGGAGCTCGAACAGGACCGGACATAGGCCGCGTACCGATCCGCCCCTGTGCCAGGTCAGCGCCATCAGGCAGCATGTCCTGCATGTCCGTACTGACGCGCGACGAAGCGCAGACCCGTGCCAAGCTCCTCGACGTCCACCGCTACACGATCGACCTCGACCTGACCTGCGGGGACGACACGTTCGACTCCCGCACCGTCATCAGGTTCACCGTCCGCGCGGACCAGGACGCCACGGACACCTTCGTCGAGGTCAAGCCGGCCCAGCTGCGCTCCGTCACCCTCGACGGACACCCCCTCGACCCGGAAACCCTGGACGAGAACCGGCTCCCCCTGAAGAACCTCACCCCCGGCGAGCACGAACTGCGCGTCGACGCCGCCATGCGCTACTCCCGCACCGGCGAGGGCATGCACCGCTTCACCGACCCCACCGACGGCGAAACCTACCTGTACACCCAGCTGTTCATGGACGACGTCCAACGCGTCTTCGCCGCCTTCGACCAGCCGGACCTCAAGTCCGTCTTCGATCTGTCCCTCAAGGCCCCCGAAGACTGGACCGTCCTCGCCAACAGCATCACCGAACACCTCGGCGAAGGCCGCTGGCAGGCCGCCCCCACCCCCCTGATCTCCACCTACCTCGTCGCCGTCGCCGCCGGCCCCTGGCATTCCGTACGCACCGAACACCGCGGCCTGCCCTTCGGCATCCACTGCCGCCGCTCCCTCGCCCCCCACCTGGACGCGGACGCCGACGAACTCTTCGAGATCACCAAGCAGTGCTACGACCGCTACCACGAGAAGTTCGAGGAGCCCTACCCCTTCGACTCCTACGACCAGGCGTTCGTCCCCGAGTTCAACGCCGGCGCCATGGAGAACCCCGGCCTCGTCACCTTCCGCGACGAGTTCGTCTACCGCTCCGCCGTCACCGACACCGAACGCCAGACCCGCGCCATGGTCATCGCCCACGAGATGGCCCACATGTGGTTCGGCGACCTCGTCACCCTCCGATGGTGGGACGACATCTGGCTCAACGAGTCCTTCGCCGAGTACATGGGCTACCAGACCCTCACCGAAGCCACCCGCTTCACGGACACCTGGACCGACTTCGGCGTCAGCCGCAAAGCCTGGGGTTACGAAGCCGACCAGCGCCCCTCCACCCACCCCGTCGCCCCGGAGGCCGTCGACGACACCGCCTCCGCCCTGCTCAACTTCGACGGCATCTCCTACGCCAAGGGCGCCTCCGCCCTGAGGCAGCTCGTGGCCTGGCTCGGCGAGAAGGACTTCCTCACCGGCATCAACACCCACTTCGCCCGCCACAGGTTCGCCAACGCCACCCTCGCCGACTTCATCGACTCCCTCGCCGCCGGCACCGAGCGCGACGTCCACGCCTGGGCCGACACCTGGCTGCGTACCACCGGCGTCGACACCCTCACCCCCCGCATCACCCCCGGCGACGACGGCACCTGCACCCTCACCGTCGACCGCGCCGGCAGCCGCCCCCACCGCATCGCCGTCGGCCTCTACGACCAGGACGTCGCCGACGAAGGCCGCCACCTCGTCCTGCGCGAACGCCTCGACCTCGACCTCCCCCACACCACCGCCCACCCCATCGGCAAACGCCCCGCACTGCTCCTCCTCAACGACGGCGACCTCACCTACGCCAAGATCCGCTTCGACCCCCAGTCCTTCCAGAGCGTCCACTCCGGCCTCTCCGGCCTGCCCGACCCCCTGACCCGCGCGGTCGTCTGGAACGCCCTGCGCGACTCCGTACGCGACGGCGAACTGGCCCCCGGCGCCTACCTGGAAGCCGCCCGCACCCACCTCCCGCGAGAGACCGACCTCGCCATCGTGCAAGGCGTCCTCGCCTTCGCCGCCGCCCAGGTCACCGACCGCTACCTCAACCCCGACCAGCGGCCCGCCGCACTCGCCTCCCTCACCGCCCTGTGCCGCGACCTCATCCGCCGCACCGAGGACGGCGACCACCCCGGCCTGCGCCTCATCGCCGTACGCCACTTCATCGACGTCGCCGCCCACCCCGACACCATCGCCGCCTGGCTCGCCGACGGCACCGCCCCCGGCGGCCCCGAACTCGACCCCGAACTGCGCTGGCGCGTCCTGGCCCGCCTCGCCGTCCTCGGCGCCACCGACGAGACCGCCATCGCCGCCGAACTCGAGCGCGACCCCAGCGCCACCGGCCGCGAAGGCGCCGCCCGCTGCCGTGCCGCCCTGCCCGACGAAGCGGCCAAGCAGCGGGCATGGGAGGCGATGTTCACCGACGACACCCTCTCCAACTACCTCTTCACCGCCACCGCCCAGGGCTTCTGGCAACCCGAACAGGCCGACCTGGTACAGCAGTACGTCCCCCGCTACTTCCAGGACGTCGTCACCCTCGCCGCCCGCCGCGGCCCCGCCATCGCCGAAGCCGCCGGCCGCTGGGCCTTCCCGGCCTACGCCGTCGACACCGAGACCCTCCGCCTCGGCGAGGCATGTCTGAGCGACGACGCACCGATCCCGGCACTGCGCCGCAAGCTCGCCGACCAACTCGACGACCTGGCACGCGCGTTGCGGGTACGCGAGGCCTAGACAGCACCACCCCCGGGGCACGGCCGACTCCTACGGATCGGCCGTGCCCCGACACGTTCTCCCCGCACGGACGTACCTTCTTTCGGGTTCTGTTCGTTGGGCTTTTCGGGCACGATCACGCATTCGCGTACAAGCTGGAACTCCCTCTGCCCAGCGCCCGGAGGACCACCCATGAGCACACCGAGCCTCGCCTCGGGCCCCCAAGGCCCCCACGCCCTACGGCCCCTGCTCGACACCGTGCTCGACGCCCTGCGCGACGGCACCCGCGCCCGCCGCGGCCCCCTCCCCGCCGGCGGCCCCCACGCCGTCGCCGCACGCGTACGCGACGCCGTGGGGAACGTACTGCCGGACCACGGCGACCCCGACGCCCTGCGCCGCCTCGTCCACGCGCTCGCCGAAGGCGCCGCCGACCCCGCCCACCCCCACTGCGCCGCCCACCTCCACTGCCCACCCCTCGCCGTCGCCACCGCCGCCGACCTCGCCGCGTCCGCCCTCAACCCGTCGATGGACTCGTGGGACCAGGCACCGGCGGCGTCGGAACTGGAGGCGCTGGTAACACGGGCACTCGCGAGCGAGGTCTACGGAGAGACACCCAGGGGCGCGGGGCTGTGCCAATATGCGGCTCCGCCGCGGGGCGCGACCAGCCCCCACCGGCCCGCAGTCGACAACACACAGAACCCACCCCGCCCCGATGCCCTGGTCACCACCGGCGGCACCGAATCCAACCAACTCGCCCTCCTCCTCGCCCGCGAAACCCACGGCCCCGGCATCCGCCTCCTCCACGGCGCCAACGCCCACCACTCCCTGCCCCGCGCCGCCTGGCTGCTCGGCCTGCCCGACCCCATCGTCGTCCCCGCCCCCACCGGCACCCTCGACCCCGCCGCCCTCGCCGAAGCCCTCAGCACCCTCCCCGGGCCCGTCGTCGTAGCCGCCACCGCGGGCACCACCGACGCCGGACTCATCGACCCCCTCCCCGACATCGCCGCCCTGTGCCGCACCCACCACGCCCGCCTGCACATCGACGCCGCCTACGGCTCAGGCCTCCTCTTCAGCGACCGCCACCGCACCAAACTCACCGGCCTGGACGCCGCCCACACCATCACCCTCGACCTGCACAAACTCGGCTGGCAGCCCATCGCCGCAGGCCTCCTCGCCGTCAAACACCCCCACGACCTCGCCGCACTCCACCAACGCGCCGACTACCTCAACGCCGACGACGACACCGAAGCCGGCCTGCCCGACCTCCTCGGCCGCTCCCTGCGCACCAGCCGCCGCGCCGACGCCCTCAAGATCGCCGTCACCCTCAAAACCCTCGGCCGCACCGGCCTCGGCGCCCTCGTCGACCAGGTCTGCGACCACGCCCACACCTTCGCCGCCCTCGTCGACGACCACCCCGCCTTCGAACTCCAAGACTGGCCCACCATCAGCACCGTCCTGTTCCGCCCCGCAGAAGCCACCGACGACACCGTCGCCGCCGTACGCCGACGCCTCCTCACCCACGGCCGAGCCGTCCTCGGCCGCGCTCGCCTCGACGGCCGCCTCTGGCTCAAGGCCACCCTCCTCAACCCCCACACCCGGCCCGCCGACCTGGCCGGGCTCCTGAAACGCGTCGAAGAACTCGTCGAAGAACCCGTGGAAGAACCCGTGGAAGGAACCACCCCCCGATGAGCCCGACCCCCCACCCCCCACACCACGAGCCCGACGCCCCCCGCGACCTCGTCGGCATCGGCGTCGGCCCCTTCAACCTCTCCCTCGCCGCCCTCGCCCACCCCCTCACCGAACTCGACACCGTCTTCTACGACCAACGCCCCACCTTCGACTGGCACCCCGGCCTCCTCATCGAAGGCGCCACCATCCAAGTCCCCTTCCTCGCCGACCTCGTCACCCTCGCCGACCCCACCAGCCCCTGGACCTTCCTCAACTACCTCAAGGCCCGCGAAAGACTCTTCCCCTTCTACTTCGCCGAGCGCTTCCACATCCAACGCGCCGAATACGACGCCTACTGCCGCTGGGTCTCGGAGAACCTCCCCGGACTCCGCTTCGGCCACCAGATCGACGCCGTCCGCTGGAACACCGAACGCGACCTCTTCGAAGTCGACTACACCCAACTCGACACAGACGGCGAAGCCGAAGCCCTCGGACGGACCTACACACGCAACATCGTCCTCGGCATCGGCACCGAACCGTACGTGCCCGACCCCTTGAAACCCCTCGTCGACGCCCCCGCCGTACCCGTCGTCCACGCCGCCGACTACCTCACCCACCGCGACACGATTCGCGCCGCCGACCACGTCACCGTCATCGGCTCAGGACAGTCCGGCGCCGAAATCTTCCTCGACCTGCTCCGGACCCGCCCCGCAGGCCACGAGAAACTCCACTGGCTCGGCCGCACCGAGGCCTTCGCCCCCATGGAGTACTCCAAACTCGGCCTCGAACACTTCACCCCCGACTACACCCGCTACTTCCACGCCCTCACCGAAAGCGTCCGCGACCGCCTCGTCACCACCCAATGGCAGCTCCACAAAGGCATCGACACCGACACCATCGCCGCCATCCACGACGAGCTCTACCGCCGCACCCTGCACGGCGGCTGGCCCGACGCCGTCCTCACCCCCGGCGTCCGCGTCCGCACCGCCGGCCGCATCGCCACCACCAAAATCGAACTCCACCTCGAACACATCCAGCAGAACACCCGCACCCGCCTCACCACCGACGCCGTCGTCCTCGCCACCGGCTACCGCGAACGCCCCCTCGACCGCATCCTCGCCGGCCTCGACCCCTACCTACGCCGCGACAGCCGCGAACGCCCCCGCGTCGACGAACAGTTCCGCCTCACCCTCGACCCCTCCGTCACCGGCACCGCCTACGTACAGAACGCCGAACGCCACACCCACGGCATCGGCACCCCCGACCTCGGCCTCGCCGCCTGGCGCAGCGCGACCATCCTCAACTCCCTGACCGGAAAAGAGCCCTACCCACTCCCGACCCGCACCGCCTTCACCACCTTCGGCCTGGAAAACCGGCCCCACATCCCCCCGGCCCGACAACCACAGGCCCTCACCCCCCTGATCGAAGGCCGGTAGAACGACAAAGGGCGGCGGGAGAAACCCTCCCACCGCCCCTCAGACGCCCTTCAGACACAGAGACACGCAGACCTAGAAGACCGGCGTACCGCCCCGCGTCAGCTTCCAGTCCACCGACGCGAAGTCCTTCGGATCCAGCACACCCTTCGCCGTCACCCACTCCGCGATCCGCGTCCGGATCTCCGTCGACTCCGCCCACACCTCCGTCGCCGACGCCACATGCGGGAACGCACCGCCACCATTGGCACGGTAGTTGTTCACCGCCAGCACGAACTGCTGCGCATCAGCCAGCGCCGCACCGTTGTACGACACGTTCCTGATCCGCGAACCCGCCGCCTGAGCGATGTCGATCTCGTACGTCAGCCCCGACACATAGTCGTAGTTGTAGTCCGGACGCCCACCGGCGTTCGTCAGCTTCTCCACATCGACCGCCGCATCCGCCGCCGTCTGCACGAAGTACTCCGCCGAGTACTCCAGGTACGCCTTGATCTGCGCACCCGTCATCAACTTCGCGACCAGCGTGTTGTCGTACACATACAGACTCGACAGATCCCGGATCGTCACATCACCCGCCGGAATCTCCGACGTACGCGAGAACGGCGACGCCTGCGCGATCACCGGCACCGACGCATACTCCGTACCCGCCAGCGCCGCCTTGACGACGTCCTCCTGCACCTTCGTGATCAGGTCGATGATCGGCGCGTCCCTGTACCGCGCGTCCACCGTCGTCAGCGGCTCCGTGGCCGTACCGACCACCTGGTTCACGTACTCCACCACGACATCGTGGTCGTCCTTCAGCAACTTCGTGATCTTCGGATCGTCGGCCACCGCGTTCGAGTTCAACACCGACGCCGACACCGACTCGACCGCCCAACGGCCCTTCGCGAAAACCAGCTCGAAGTCGAACAGAGACAGCCGCTCCGCATACGCCAGCGGCTCCGACAGCACCACGGACTTGCCGGTCTTCTCGTTCGTGACCAGCAGCTCCGGAATCTCCACATGCGCGTGCCCGACCAGAATCGCGTCGATCCCCGGCACCTGCTGCGCCACCAGCGCCGCCGAGTTCTCCACGTACGGCAACTGGTCACCGTACGACGACGTACCGGACGAACCCGAGTGCGCCGACACGACCACCACGTCCGCACCCATCGACCGCAGCTTCGGCACCCACTTCGCCGCCTGCTCCTCAAGCCCCGGGAACGTCAACTTCCCCTGCACATACGCCTTGTCCCAGATCGCGATACCCGGGTTCGTCAGCCCCAGCACCGCCACCTTCACCGGCGGCGCGCCCTTCACCCGGAACGTCTTCATGAAGTACGGCGGGAAAGCCGGCTTCAGCGTCTTCGCGTCCAGCGCGTTCGCACCCAGCAGCGGAAAATCGCACTGCTCCTCGAACTTGCGCAGCGTCTCGATGCCGTAGTTGAACTCGTGGTTGCCGAGCGCCACCGCGTCATACCCGATCGCGTTCATCGCCGCCGCCATCGGGTGCACCGGACCACCCTCCGCGGTGATCGGGTCGACCTTCGCGTAGTAGTACGTCAGCGGAGTGCCCTGGATCGTGTCACCCGCGTCCAGCAGCAGCGTGTTGCCACGGCCCTTCTCCTTACGGACCTGGTTCACCAGCGTCGACACCCGGGCCAGACCCTGCGCGTTGCCCTTGGCGTCGGTGTACTCCGCGTCCTTGAAGTAGTCCCAGTTGAAGATGTGACCGTGCAGGTCCGTCGTGCCCATCACCGTCAGCGAGTACCGCTTCGCAGGCCTGGAGCCCTTCTTCGCCTCCGCAGCCTGCGCCGCCGGAGCCGCCACCGAACCGGCCAGCGCGACACCCGCACCGGTCACAGTGGACTTCTTCAGGAACTTCCGACGGTTCAACGGCATGTCTGGTTCTCCTCGGGGCATGGTCAACAACGCGCGTAGATTCTGACCCGGACATGCCGCACGACAACAGACCCCGCAGGTTTCGATCTGGTGACCAGCAGAGGCGTCAACCAGGTAAGAAGTGACAGAGTGGGGCGTATGACCACCCCACCGTCCGAGGAGCCCCAACCCGCCGTCCCTTACGGCACCCCCGACGCACCCCGCATCGCCGTCTGCGGCGAAGCACGCCTCGAAGTCGACCCCGAGATCGCCCGCATCGGCGTCACCGTCGCCTCCCGGGGCAAGGACCGCCGAGCCGCCCTCGACGACCTCACCCGCCGCAACACCGCCGCCCTCGACCTCATCAAAACCTACGGCGACGCAGTGGAACGACTGGAGACCGGCTCCTTCTCCATCACCCCACAACTCAAAGAACACGGCCGAGGCGAACGCATCCACGCCTACCACGGCCGCGTCCACATCACCGCCGAACTCACCGACTTCACCGCCCTCGGCGAACTCACCACCCGCCTCGCCGACTCGGACCTCACACGAGTCGACGGCCCCTGGTGGGCGCTGCGCCCCGACTCACCCGCCCACCGCCAGGCCCGACAACAGGCAGTACGGGAAGCCGTCCAGCGCGCGAGGGAGTACGCCGAGGCACTCGGGACGACCCTGGCAGCCCTCGTGGAGCTGGCCGACATCGGCGCCGAAAACGCCCCGCCTGCCTACCCCACCGCCTCCGGCAGCCGCATGCGCTCCGCCGCCTACGCCGCCGAAGACACCGCCGCCGCGCCCCTCGACCTCGAACCCCAGCGCCAACGCGTCCACGCCCAGGTCAACGCCCGCTTCACCATGGCCCCGCCACAGCTGTAAAAGTAATTGTCATAAGAAAACGTCGGAGTGCACCCGAAATGCTCATCGGAGCAACCCGGCGCACAATTCAACACTTGTCAAGAGCGCTTCACCCAAAGGTTGTTGAGAAGACACGCACCACCAATTCCCTACCCACCGGTAAGCTCTACGCTCGAAACATGCGCCGAGCAAAAATCGTCTGCACCCTGGGCCCCGCCACCGACTCGTACGACCAGATCAAAGGACTGGTCGACGCCGGAATGGACCTCGCCCGATTCAACCTCAGCCACGGCACCTACGCCGAACACGAGGAGCGCTACCACCGCGTACGCAAGGCCTCTGACGAGACCGGCCGCAGCGTCGGCATCCTCGCCGACCTTCAAGGCCCGAAGATCCGCCTCGGCCGCTTCACCGAAGGCCCCGTACTCCTCGAACGCGGCGACACCTTCACCATCACCGTGGAAGAAGGCATCGAGGGAGACCGCCAGACCTGCGGAACCACCTACTCCGGCCTTGCCACCGACGTCACCCCCGGCGAACACATCCTCATCGACGACGGCAAAGTCTGCCTCGAAGTCACCGACGTCGACGGCCCCCGCGTCCACACCACGGTCGTCGAAGGCGGCATCGTCTCCGACCACAAGGGCCTCAACCTCCCCGGCGTCGCCGTCTCCGTCCCCGCACTGTCCAAAAAGGACGAGACAGACCTGCGCTGGGCCCTGCGCACAGGCTTCGACGTCATCGCCCTGTCCTTCGTGCGCAGCGGCCGAGACATCGACGACGTCCACCGCATCATGGACGAAGAAGGCCGCCGCCTCCCGGTCATCGCCAAGGTGGAGAAGCCCCAGGCCGTCAACGCCATCGACGACATCGTCGCCGCCTTCGACGGCATCATGGTCGCGCGCGGGGACTTGGGCGTGGAGATGCCTCTTGAGCAGGTCCCCCTCGTCCAGAAGCGCGCGATCAAACTGGCGAAACGCAACGCCAAGCCGGTGATTGTCGCGACGCAGATGCTCGACTCGATGATCGAGAACTCCCGCCCGACCAGGGCCGAGGCTTCGGATGTCGCGAACGCGGTGATCGACGGCACGGACGCGGTGATGCTGTCCGGGGAAACGAGCGTAGGCAAGTACCCCATCGAGACCGTCAGCACCATGGCGAAGATCGTCGAAGCTGCCGAGGAGGACATCCTCGCCAAGGGCCTCCCGCCCCTGACCGACAGCAACAAGCCCCGCACACAGGGCGGCGCGGTGGCCCGAGCGGCAGCCGAGACGGGCGACTTCCTGGGCGCCAAGTTCCTCGTTGCTTTCACCCAGTCCGGCGACACGGTCCGCCGCCTGTCGCGTTACCGCTCGCCCATCCCGCTGCTGGCCTTCACCCCCGAACCGGCGACCCGCTCCCAGCTCAGCCTGACCTGGGGCGTGGAGACCTTCCTCGGTCCCCACGCCGACTCGACCGACGCGATGGTCAACCAGGTGGACGAGCTGCTGCTGAAGTACGGCCGCTGCGAGAAGGGCGACACGGTCGTCATCACGGCCGGCTCCCCGCCCGGCGTCTCCGGCTCGACGAACCTGGTGCGGGTGCACCACATCGGTGAGGACGACAGTCCCAGGTAGTTCCGGTTCAGTGCTTGGGGCCGACGTGGGTGTCCATGAGGGCGACTGAGGCTTTGCGGGCGATGGAGATGTTGAAGGGGTCGCTGCCGCGAGCGAGGGTTGTCCATTCGACACCCACCCTGTCCAGGGCATTGGTGAAGAGCTTCCGGATGTCATCGGACTTGTTGGAGAAGAAGTACCGGGGGTATTCGTAGCGCTTGCGCTCACCGGCGACGAGGCGGGTCGTCCAGTTGGTGATGCGGCAGCCGTCCGAGTGGATGAGGCCGCGGATGAATTCCCAGGGGTGCGCGTCGACGATGGCTTGCTGCCAAGGCTCGAGAGTGATGGTGCGCTCGTGCTTCTTGCCGGGGCTGTGCTGGGGGAACAGGCAGGGCCAGTGCTTGCTGGACCCGGTGACGGCGACACAGCCTTGCTTCTTGACGCGGCACACGCTGTTGTCCGGGCGTACGGAGCGCATCGCGGCTTCGCACTCATCAATGACGCCCGGCCAGGCATTATCCAGCACGATGCGCATGTAGTAGACCCCACGCCGGTGAGCGCTGATGCAGCCATCGCCGAGATAGAGGCCCAGCAGGTAGGCATACGCCTCAGGTGCCTCGGGTAACCCGGGCACCTCGTCGCATCGCGGGCACGGGCGGCCGGTGCGCCTGAGCGGCTCGATGCATGATTGCCAGGAGCGGATGGCGAACCGTGACATCCCCAGCTCCTTGCTGGCGGAGTTGAGGCTGCGCCCTTGGGCGACCATTGCCAGTGCTCGCTTACGTGTGTCCATGTCGTACATGTGGCCACTCTGTGAGAGTGATCGCGACGACACGCAGCAAAGGGCGGATGTTCACGAGAACGGGAACATCCGCTTTTGATTGGGTTCCTTCGAATTGAAGGTTAAGTGCCCCGGGTGGGACTCGAACCCACACTGAATACCTTTTGAGGGTATCGTCTCTGCCGATTGGACTACCGGAGCCTCTTCGAACCGAAGGTTAGTGTATCCCCTCGGTGCATCAAACATACAGGAGCTAGGTAGGCTCAGGGCAAGCAGTGACCTGCCCCGTACCAAGGAGCCCCCGTGACCGCCCCCGAGTCGCCCCAGCCCGTAGACGCGCCCGACGACGACAAGTCGCACGTGCCTCCGCTGACGACCCGTGTCGTCATCGCCGAGGACGAGGCGCTGATTCGCCTCGACCTCAAAGAGATGCTGGAGGAAGAGGGCTACAGCGTCGTAGGCGAGGCCGGTGACGGCGAGCAGGCCGTCGAGCTTGCCCGCGAGCACAAGCCGGACCTCGTGATCCTTGACGTGAAGATGCCCAAGCTGGACGGGATCTCCGCGGCGGAGAAGATCGCCGAGGAGCGTATCGCCCCGGTGTTGATGCTCACCGCGTTCTCGCAGCGCGACCTCGTGGAGCGTGCTCGGGACGCCGGTGCGATGGCGTATCTGGTGAAGCCGTTCAGTAAGAGTGATGTCGTGCCGGCGATCGAGATGGCCGTGTCCCGGTTCACGGAGCTCAGGGAGCTGGAGAACGAGGTCGCGGACCTCACTCTGCGTCTGGAGACCCGCAAGCTGGTGGACCGTGCGAAGTCGATTCTGCAGACGGAGTACGGGCTGACCGAGCCGGCCGCGTTCCGGTGGATCCAGAAGACGTCGATGGACCGCCGGATGTCGATGCAGCAGGTCGCCGAGGCGGTCATCCAGGATGCCGACGAGAAGAAGAACGGCAAGGGCTGACACCC
Organism: Streptomyces sp. a15; assembly: GCF_059026085.1. NCBI lineage: Bacteria > Bacillati > Actinomycetota > Actinomycetes > Kitasatosporales > Streptomycetaceae > Streptomyces > Streptomyces sp. A15. The sequence continues at coordinate 50,584 of NZ_JBWLKM010000052.1, forward strand.
GGGACCCGTTCCAGAACACGAGTGAGGCCCGCGTCCCCGATTCAGGGGCGCGGGCCTCGTCGTGCAACCACGGGCGTGTTCTAGTCCTCGCCGAGGTATGCCTTCCGTACGGACTCGTCGTGCAGCAGGTCCTGTCCCGTGCCGGAGACGACGATGCTGCCGACCTCCATGACGTGTCCCTGGTCGGCCAGGGAGAGGGCTGCCTGGGCGTTCTGTTCGACGAGGAGGATCGTCGTGCCCTGGGACTTGAGTTCGGAGATGGTGGCCATGATCTTCTGCATCATGATGGGGGAGAGGCCCATGGAGGGCTCGTCCAGCATGAGGAGCTTGGGCTGGGACATCAACGCCCGTCCCATGGCCAGCATCTGCTGCTCGCCGCCCGAGAGGGTTCCGGCGGCCTGCTTGCGGCGCTCTCCCAGGATGGGGAAGAGGTCGTAGGCGCGCTGGATGTCCTTTTCGATGCCTGCCTTGTCGTTCCTCAGGAAGGCGCCGAGTTGGAGGTTCTCGGCGATGGTGAGGCGGGGGAAGATGTGGCGGCCTTCGGGGGAGTGGGCGAGGCCGAGGGCGACGATCTTGTGGGCGGCGACGCCGGTGAGGGGCTTGCCGTCGAAGATGATCTTTCCGCTGGTCGGCTTCAGGAGTCCCGAGAGGGTGCGCAGGGTGGTCGTCTTGCCGGCGCCGTTGGTGCCGATGAGGGTGACGACCTGGCCGGCTTCGACGCTGAAGGAGATGCCTTTGACGGCTTCGATCTTGCCGTAGGACACCCGGAGGTCTTCGACCTCTAGCAGTGTGCTCACTGGGCTTCTCCCTTGGTGCTGGTGGTGCTCTGCGCTTCGGCTCCTGCCTCGGCCGCGGCGACTTCGGCGGCCTCCGCTGCTCCGGGGTCGCCTTCGAAGGGTTCGCCCAGGTAGGCGGCGATGACGCGTTCGTCGGCCTGGACGACTTCGGAGGTGCCTTCGACGAGTTTTTCGCCCTGGACGAGGACGGCGACGCGGTCGCACAGGTTGAAGATGAAGCGCATGTCGTGCTCGATGACGAGGACGGCGACGCCCATGTCGCGGATGGCGAAGACCAGTTCTTCGGTGGCCCTCGTCTCCTGGGGGTTCATGCCGGCGGTCGGCTCGTCGAGGAGGAGCAGGCCGGGTTCGGAGGCGAGTGCGCGTGCGATCTCGAGCTTGCGCTGTTCGCCGTAGGGGAGGTTGCGGGCCAGGTGGTCGCGTTTGGCGGCGAGGCCGATGAACTCGAGGAGTTCCATGGCTCGTTCTTCGCTGGCCTTTTCCGCCTTCTTGAAGCCGGGGCCGCGCAGGAGTGCCGACCAGAGGCCTTCCTTGGTCCGGGTGTGGCGGCCGACGAGGACGTTCTCGAGGACCGTCATGTTGGCGAACAGGCGGATGTTCTGGAAGGTGCGGGCGATGCCGGCCTGGGTGACCAGGTGGGGCTTGGGCGGGAGGACCGTGCCCTTGTAGGAGACGGTGCCTTCCGTCGGGATGTAGAGGCCCGTGAGGCAGTTGAAGAAGGTCGTCTTGCCGGCGCCGTTGGGGCCGATGAGGCCGACGATCTCGCCGACGTTGACCGTGAAGTCCACCGAGCGGACGGCGGTGAGGCCGCCGAAGCGCATGGTGACGTCGCGGGCTTCGAGTACTGGTGTCGTCATGATGGTCACGCCCCCGCCTTGGTCACGGTGGCCGGTTCGTCGGTCAACGTCGTTTGTTCTGGTACGTCGAGTTGGCCGGTTTCGTGGAACTCGAGTTGGTTGCGCCGGTTGGCGATGATGCCTTCGGGGCGGAAGCGCATCAGGAGGATGAGCGCGATGCCGAAGGCCAGCAGCGACTTGTCCTGGAGGAACACCAGCTTCTCGGGCAGCAGGTAGAGCAGTGCGGCGCCGAGGATGGGGCCGGCGACCGTGCCCATGCCGCCGAGGACGACTGCGGCGAGGAGGAAGGCCGAGTTGGGCGGGGTGGAGCCGGCGAACTGGTACGGCGTCGGGACGACGCTGTAGGTGACGTGGGCGCTGACGGTGCCGGCGAGGCCGGCGAGGGAGGCGCCGAGGGCGAAGGCGATGAGCTTGACGCGGAAGCCGTTGATGCCCATGGCGGTGGCGGCGACTTCGTCCTCGCGGATGGCGATCCAGGAGCGGCCGATGCGGGAGTCCGCGGCGCGGGTGTAGACGAGGACGACGATGGCCATGATCAGGACCATGAGCAGGTAGTAGTTGGCGAAGCGGCCGAGGGTGAAGCCGCCGATGTCGTGCGCCTGGCCCATGTTGAACCCGAAGAAGTTCAGGTCGGGGATGGCGGGGATGCCGTTGGGGCCGTTGGTGATGTCGGGGCCGGAGTCGCCGTCCATGTTGTTGACGGCGATGCGGAAGATCTCTCCGAAGCCGAGGGTGACGATGGCGAGGTAGTCGCCGCGCAGTCGCAGGGTGGGGGCGCCGATGAGGACGCCGAAGATGAGGCTGGCGGCGGCGCCGGTGAGGGCGGAGGCCCAGAAGGGGAACTGGACGCCGGAGAAGCGGGAGAACTCGGAGCCGGAGACGAGGGCGGCGGTGTAGGCGCCGACGCCGAGGAAGGCGACGTATCCGAGGTCGAGGAGCCCGGCGAGGCCGACGACGATGTTGAGGCCGAGGGCGACGGTTCCGAAGATCAGGATGTTGACGCCGATGTTGGCGTAGTGGTCGTCGGTCTGGGTGAAGGGGAACGCGATGGCCGCGAGGAAGCCCATGGCGAGCGTGAAGCTGCGGTTGTGGGCGACGAGGCGGGAGAAGCGGTCCATGATGCCTGCGGTGTGCAGGGCCCAGGTGAAGAAGACGACGACGAAGAGGTAGCCGATGAAGAGTTCGCCGTACTCGGTGTCGATGCCGTAGGTGAAGACGGCGAGGCCGAGGATGGTGGCGAGGGTGATGACGGCGCGTTCCAGCCAGGGGGTGAGGGGCTGGGGGGCGGGGATCGCGTCGGGCTTGGTGATGTACGCCTTGAGGCTTTCCTTGGTGCTGTCCTTGCCGACTCCTTCTTGGGGGAGGGCGAAGGCGCCGAGGACGGGCAGCAGGGAGGCGATGGCTGCGATCCAGCCGCCGGGTTCGAGGTTGACGACGCCGCCGAGGTTGTTGGCGATGGCGATGACGGTGAACCAGGTGGTGCCCAGGCCGCCGAAGGCTGCGAGGGCGAGGGGTGCGTTGTTGCGGGCGGGCAGGAGCCAGCCGAGGCCGCGGACGCCGTAGAGGGCGAGGGCGAAGAGGGTGGTGAGGAGGCCGGCGGTGAAGGTGAGCCATTGCAGGCCGCCGGGGTAGCCGTTGATGGTGAGGTCGCCGGGGAACTCGGAGGTCCAGGTCCAGGCGAGGAAGGCGGACGCGGCGGTGGCTATGCCGCCGGCCAGGAGGAGGCCGCGGGCGGCGGCTTCCGGCAGGGGGATGAGGCCGCGGGTGGCGGGGGTGGTTTTGGTGATGTCGGTCATCGTGATCACGCCCTGTCCGCGACGCGTTCGCCGAGTAGGCCTTGTGGCCTCACGAGGAGGACGATGATGAGCAGGGCGAAGGCCCAGACGTTGGCCCAGCTCTGGCCGCCGAGCTGCTGCATGCCGGGGATGCCGTCGATGTAGGCGGAGGCGAGGGTTTCGGCGATGCCGAGGACGATGCCGCCGAGCATGGCGCCGTAGATGTTGCCGATGCCGCCGAGGACGGCGGCGGTGAACGCCTTGAGGCCCATGAGGAAGCCCATGCGGTAGTCGACGTTGCCGTACTTCAGGCCGTACGCCACGGCTGCGACGGCGGCGAAGAGGCCGCCGATGGCGAAGGCGATGACGATGATGCGGTTGGTGTCGATGCCCATGAGCTGTGCGGTGTCCGGGTCCTGCGCGGTGGCCTGCATGGCGCGGCCGGTGCGGCTCTTGCGGACGAAGAAGGCGAGGCCGGACATGCAGATGATCGCGGCGGCGACCAGGAAGATGTCGGCGTCCTTGATGGTGATGGAGCCGATGTCGTGGGTGGCGTCGAGGCCGGGGAAGGCGCGGGCGCGGTCGGCACCGGGGTAGAAGTTTCGGACGACCTCCTGGAGCGCGAGGGAGAGGCCGATGGCGGTGATGAGCGGTGCTAGCCGTGGTGCTCCGCGCAGTGGTCGGTAGGCGAACCGTTCCGCTCCGACGGCGATGAGGATGGCGACGATTGCGCCGCCTATCAGCATCAGGGGCACGGCGATGGCCATCGCCGTGCCGTCGGGGAGGATGTAGAAGTAGACCGTGAGCGCGCCGAAGGCGCCGGTCATGAAGATCTCGCCGTGCGCGAAGTTGATGAGCTGGACGATGCCGTACACCATCGTGTAGCCGATGGCGATCAGCCCGTACATCGAGCCTAGGAGCAGCCCGTTGGCCAGCTGCTGCGGCAGGGTGTTCACCGCATGGCCTCCATGTCGCTGGTGGTCGTGTGCACTGGATGCGTGCCGGGGGGTGGTCTGGGTGTGGAAACGGGCCGCGCGGTCGGGGTCCCCTTCCGCGCGGCCCGTGGTGAGGTGTGCTGGGGCCGTGGTCAGCCGAGGTCGGCGGTGCCGGTCTCGACAGCCTTCCAGGCACCCTTTTCGACCTGGTAAACCGTGAGCTGCTTGTTCGTGGTGTCGCCGTACTGGTCGAAGGCGACCTTGCCGCTGATGCCTTCGAAGTCGGACTTCTGGACCTCGTCGACGACGCTGGAGCGCAGCTTGTTGATGTCGGTGGGGACATCGCCGTTGTTGGCGTCCACGGCGGCCTTCACGGCCTTGATGATGGCGGTGGTGGCGTCGTAGGCGTAGGCACCGTAGGCGCCGTAGTCACCCTTGTAGCCCTTGGCCTTGTACGTCTCGATGAACGTCTTGGCGGCGGGCAGGGTGTCGGCGGGGACGCCGACGGAGGTGGCGAGGTCGCCTTCGGCGGAGGTGCCGGCGGTCTCGATGTAGGTGGAGGCGAACATGCCGTCGCCGCCGAACAGCGGGATGTTGACGCCGCCGTCCTTCATCTGCTTGGTGATCAGCGCGGACTCGTCGTACTGGCCGCCGTAGTAGAGCAGGTCGGCGCCGGAGTTCTTGATCTTGGTGACGAGGGAGCCGAAGTCCTTGTCGCCGGTGTTGACGTGGTCGGTCTGGACGACCGTGCCGCCGAGCTTCTTGAACTGCTCGTTGAAGATCTTCGCCAGGCCGGCGCCGTAGGTCTGCTTGTCGTCGACGACAAACGCCTTCTTCTTCTTGAGCTTGTTGTAGGCGTAGCCGGCGGCGAAGCTGCCCTGCAGCTCGTCGGTGGTGGCGGTGCGGAAGTACGTGGGGTACGGCCGCTTCTTGTCCGTCTGCCAGTTCTTGCCCTGGGTCAGCTCGGGGTTGGTGTTCGAGGGGGAGATCTGGACCATGTCGGCCGAGGCGAACACCTGCTGCATGGTCTGGGCGACGCCGGAGTTCAGGGGGCCGACGGCGCCGACGGCGGTCTTGTCGCCGGTGATGGCGGTGGCGTTGGACTGGCCGGTGGCGGGCTGCGCCTTGTCGTCGTACGCCTTGAGCTTGAACGTGACGCCGGGGACGAGCTTGTTCTTGTTGGCGTCGTCGACGGCTATCTGGGCGCCGTACTGGATGCCGAGGCCGGTGGTGGAGTTCTCGCCGGACAGCGGGGCGTCCACGCCGATGGTCAGGGTGGTGCCGTCTCCGTTGTCGCTACTGTCGCCGCTGTCGTCACGGGAGCCGCAAGCGGTGAGCGTCAGAGCTCCAGTCGCGAGGACGGAGGTAAGTATCACCAAGGAACGTCGCACAATCAGTCCTTTCCGCAGTCACAGCCACCCCTGTGGGGGTGGCGAGTGCCGCGCTGGTACCGAACTCCCGATGGAGCGGTGACTGGCCGTGACTCTAAGCCCGTCTGTACGCAGGGGCATCGCCCGCAGCTGGCTTGTGACTTTCTTGTTATGACGTGATGGAGGGATCGCTTCGCGGAAGTGGGCTCTCGGACGGTTTGGCGGAGTTTCCGCTTAGTCCGCATTGTGAGAACCCGCACTTCCGGTTGGCAGTGGGGCCGGTCGTGCGGTGGGTGGGGCGCAGGCGGTGTGGAGGAGCTCGGAGAGATCGCGGGAGAACGCGCCGCCGAAGATGAAACTGTGGCGCTGTATTGCACGCGTGTTACGCAGCGTTACGTCGAGAAAGGGAAGATCGGCATTCAGGGGCAGGCCCGAACAGTCGGAAACGGTGATTTCGACCGTGATTGTGCGAGTTGCACCGGTATGAACGGTTAATTCCTGTTCGGGTGTGGTGTGGGCGTGGAGCCCGGGGGAGGACGTGCCGTTGACGCGGAGAGTCACGGGCGGCCCTTTGCCGACGGAGACCGCGAAGCGGAAACGGCCGGGGGTGGCGGGGGTGGTGGGGGTTGAGGGTCCCAGGTAGTGCCAGGTGGTGACGTTGGCCGGCCAGGGGGTGGGGCCGGGCCGGTCGGGTCCGCCGGGGGTGGGGGTGAGGAGGACTCCGGCTGTGGCGGCGGCGGTTACGGCTGTGGCGAGGGCGGCTCTGCGGGTGCGTGGGGGAGCGTGTTCCAGCGCGCGCTCAAGCGGTCGGTGAGGCGTGGTGCGTCGACGCCGAGGACGTCGTAACCGCCGTCTGCGTCGGGAGAGTTGCCGGGTTCGACGGGGCCGGTGCCGGTCATGAGGGCAAGGTATCGGGCGGGGGGTGTTCGGATGCCTGCGGCGGCCTGTGCGGGGTGGGTGGGGGCGGGCGTAGCGCCTTCGGTTGTGTGGGGGTCGGGGCCGCGCCGGGGGGTGTCCGTCCTCGGAACGGCGCGGAATCGGTTCCTTGTTGAGGTACTGGCGTTGACGCGCCAACCGCTGCGGGCGGACACCCCCCGACACGTCCCCTTCCCGCCGTACGCGACTGCGGGAGCGTGCGGCTTGCGGCTGTTCCCTCAGCCCACCGGTCGGCTGTCCACGCGCTGGGGGGCGCAGCCTCCGGGGCGAGGCCCGCCCACTTCTCGACCCACCGAGTCGAGTGTCGGGCAGAAGCCCACTCTGACCGCAGTCCCCAGAGCGAGACCCTCACCTCTCAATCAACCGAGTCGGGCGGTGAACTGAGCCTGAGCCCATTCCTGGCCTTGGCCCACCCGCTGGGGGTGCGGCCCTAGGGGCGAGGTGCGCCTGTGGCTTCACCGAGTCGTGCGGTGATGGGGCCCGTCTCTAGCCCCCATGCACCTGCTGGGGGTGCCGTGTCTGGGGCGAGGTCCGCTTCTGGCCCCACCGAGTAAGGCGGTGGATTGAGCTCATACCTAGCCTTCACCCACCCGATGGGGCGCAGCGGCTGGGGCGAGGCCCCATCTCTCGACCGGCCGAGTCGGGCGGTGGATAGAGGCCATCCCCAGCCCCCACCCACCCGCTGGGGGGCGGAGCCCCCAGGTGTGACGTTCACCTATTGACTCACCGAGTCGGGTGGTGGGTGGGCATAGGTCGGGGGTCTGGGGGCGGAGCCCCCAGGGGCGCCCGCAGCCGCGCCGGGTGATCCGAAGCGCGCGGTACCTGAACTCACCCCGCCCGCGTCAGCCCGCCGCGCGCATGTTGGCCTCGTCGGTCGGTGAGACGTCCCGCAGGAGGCAGGTGAGGCGGGCGGTGCAGACGCGTCGCCCTGTCTCGTCGGTGATCACGATCTCGTACGTTGCCGTGGAGCGTCCGCGATGGACAGGCGTGGCGACGCCGGTCACCAGTCCCGACCGCGCCCCCCGGTGGTGCGTGCAGTTGAGGTCGACGCCGACCGCGATCTTCGTACTGCCGCCGTGCAGCATCGACCCCACCGACCCGAGCGTCTCGGCGAGCACGGCGGAGGCGCCTCCGTGGAGCAGTCCGTACGGTTGGGTGTTTCCCTCGACCGGCATCGTGCCGACGACCCGTTCCGCCGACGCCTCGACGATCTGCACGCCCATCCGCGTCCCGAGGTGCCCCGCGGAGAACAGCGCGGGAAGGTCCACCCCGAGTGCGGCGTACTCGTCGATGACCTCCTGCGGGAACTTCACGTGCTGCTGCTCGCCCATGGCGCCCGGCTCCGTTCGTGGTGATCGGTACGGCTGACCGTACGGCTGTCTCCGGCTGAGCAAACGCTCAGTCGGTAGCCGATTGTTCCAGACGTACGACGACGGACTTGCTGGCCGGGGTGTTGCTGGTGTCAGCGGTGGCGTCCAGGGGGACGAGGACGTTGGTCTCGGGGTAGTAGGCGGCCGCACATCCCCGTGCGGTGGGGTAGTGCACGACCCGGAATCCGGGGGCGCGTCGCTCGATGCCGTCCTTCCACTCGCTGACGAGGTCGACGTACGTCCCGTCGGTGACGCCGAGTGTGCGTGCGTCCTCGGGGTTCACCAGGACCACCCGGCGGCCGTTCTTGATGCCGCGGTAGCGGTCGTCGAGGCCGTAGATCGTGGTGTTGTACTGGTCGTGCGAGCGGAGGGTCTGGAGCAGGAGGCGGCCTTCGGGCAGCTTCGGGTACTCGACCGGTGCTGCGGTGAAGTTGGCCTTGCCGGTGGCCGTGGGGAAGCGACGCTCGTCGCGGGGGGCGTGCGGGAGGGCGAAGCCCTCGGGGCGTGCCACGCGCGCGTTGAAGTTCTCGAAGCCGGGGATGACGCGGGAGATGCGCTCGCGGACGGTGGCGTAGTCCTTCTCGAACTCCTCCCACGGCACCTTGCTGTTCTCGCCGAGCACGCGGCGGGCGAGGCGGCACACGATCGCCGGCTCGGACAGCAGGTGTGTGCTCGCGGGTTCCAGGCGGCCGCGGGAGGCGTGCACCATGCCCATGGAGTCCTCGACGGTCACGAACTGCTCGGTGCTTTTCCCGTTCGGGCCGACCTGGAGATCGCGCTCGGTGCGGCCGAGGGTGGGGAGAATGAGGGCCCGTGCGCCGGTGATCGCGTGCGAGCGGTTGAGCTTCGTCGACACGTGCACGGTGAGGCGTGCGCGTCGCATGGCCGCTTCGGTGACCTCGGTGTCGGGGGAGGCGGAGACGAAGTTGCCGCCCATGGCGAAGAAGACCTTCGCGTCGCCGTCGCGCAGGGCGCGGATGGCCCGTACGACGTCGTAGCCGTGCTCGCGGGGCGGCGCGAACCCGAACTCCTTCTCCAGGGCGTCCAGGAAGGCGGGCGCGGGGCGTTCGAAGATGCCCATGGTGCGGTCGCCCTGCACGTTCGAGTGGCCGCGCACCGGGCACACGCCCGCGCCGGGGCGGCCGATGTTGCCGCGCAGGAGGAGGAAGTTGACGACCTCGCGGATGGTCGGCACGGAGTGCTTGTGCTGGGTGAGGCCCATCGCCCAGCACACGATGGTGCGCTTCGAGGCGAGGACCATGCCGAGGGCTTCCTCGATCTCCTTCTGGGACAGGCCGGTCGCGGTGAGCGTCTCGTCCCAGTCGGCGGCCCGGGCCTCGGCCGCGAACTTCTCGTAGCCGTGGGTGTGTTCGCGGACGAACTCCTCGTCGACCGCGCCCTGCGTCTCGAGGATGAGCTTGTTGAGGAGGCGGAAGAGGGCCTGGTCGCCGCCGATGCGGATCTGCAGGAAGAGGTCGGTGAGCGCGGCGCCTTTGAGCATGCCCTGGGGGGTCTGCGGGTTCTTGAAGCGCTCCAGGCCGGCCTCGGGCAGCGGGTTGACGCTGATGATCTTCGCGCCGTTGGCCTTGGCCTTCTCCAGGGCGGAGAGCATGCGCGGGTGGTTGGTGCCCGGGTTCTGGCCGGCGACGACGATCAGGTCGGCCTTGTAGAGGTCTTCGAGCAGGACGCTGCCCTTGCCGACGCCGATCGTCTCCGACAGGGCCGAACCGGAGGACTCGTGGCACATGTTGGAGCAGTCCGGCAGGTTGTTGGTGCCGAGCTCGCGCGCGAAGAGCTGGTAGAGGAACGCGGCCTCGTTGCTGGTGCGCCCGGAGGTGTAGAAGAGGGCCTCGTTGGGGGAGGCGAGGGCGGTGATCTCCTCGGCGACGATGCCGAAGGCGCGCTCCCAGCTCACCGGCTCGTAGTGGGTTCCGCCCTCGGGGAGATACATGGGGTGTGTCAGCCGGCCCTGCTGGCCCAGCCAGTAGCCGCTCCTGGTCGCGAGGTCGGCGACGGGGTGCGCGGCGAAGAACTCCGGGGTGACCCGGCGCAGGGTGGCCTCCTCGGCGACCGCCTTCGCGCCGTTCTCGCAGAACTCCGCCGTGTGCCGGTGCTCGGGCTCCGGCCAGGCGCAGCCCGGGCAGTCGAAGCCGTCCTTCTGGTTGACGCGCAGGAGGGTCAGCGCGGTGCGCTTGACGCCCATCTGCTGCTGCGCGATGCGCAGGGTGTGCCCGATGGCCGGGATCCCCGCGGCCGCGTGCTTCGGCTCGGCGACCTGCGGCGCGTCCTGAACCGGATCTGCCTTGGGCGGCTTGCTGGCCATCGCGCGCTCTCCTTCGCATGTGAAGTACCTCTCCGATCCTCGCACGCGCCGGTGACAACGATCGTGTCCGGGCGGGCGGTGCAGCGTGAGCATTGCTTGCGCCGGACCGGCGGGAACGTCCGATGGCGGTCGACTGTCAGTGGGGCGTGGCAGGATCGGGGGCGTGGCAGAAACAGCATCGAAGACGACCGCAAACTCCTCCGGCGGCGACCGGCCCCGCCTGATGCTCATGGACGGGCACTCGCTGGCGTACCGCGCGTTCTTCGCGCTGCCCGCGGAGAACTTCACGACGGCGACGGGCCAGCCGACGAACGCGATCTACGGCTTCGCGTCGATGCTGGCCAACACCCTGCGCGACGAGTCGCCCACGCACTTCGCAGTGGCCTTCGACGTGTCCCGCAAGACCTGGCGCTCCGAGGAGTTCACGGAGTACAAGGCGAACCGCTCCAAGACCCCGGACGAGTTCAAGGGCCAGGTCGAGCTGATCGGCGAAATGCTCGACGCGATGCACGCGCACCGCTTCGCGGTGGACGGCTTCGAGGCGGACGACGTCATCGCCACCCTGGCCACGCAGGCCGAGGCCGAGGGCTTCGAGGTGCTGATCGTCACCGGCGACCGTGACTCCTTCCAGCTGGTCAGCGAGCACACCACGGTGCTGTACCCGACGAAGGGCGTCTCCGAGCTGACCCGGTTCACCCCGGAGAAGGTCGTCGAGAAGTACGGGCTGACGCCCGCGCAGTACCCGGACTTCGCGGCCCTGCGCGGCGACCCGTCCGACAACCTGCCCGGCATCCCGGGAGTCGGCGAGAAGACCGCCGCGAAGTGGATCAACCAGTTCGGGTCGTTCGCGGACCTGGTCGAGCGCGTGGACGAGGTCAAGGGCAAGGCCGGGCAGAACCTCCGCGACCACCTGGAGGCCGTCAAGCTCAACCGGCGGCTGACCGAGATGGTGCGCACCGTCGAGCTGCCGAAGACGGTCACCGACCTGGAGCGCGCGCCGTACGACCGCAAGGCGCTCGCGATGGTTCTCGACACCCTGGAGATCCGCAACCCCTCGCTGCGGGAGCGGCTGCTCGCCGTCGACCCGGGCGCCGAGGAGGCCGAGACGACTCCGGTGATCGAGGGCGGCGTGGAGCTGGACGGCACCGTGCTGGGCACCGGCGAGCTGGCCCCGTGGCTCACCGAGCACGCCACCGAGGTCCTCGGCATGGCCACGGTCGACACCTGGGCGCTCGGCTCCGGCTCGGTCGCCGAGGTGGCGCTCGCCGCGGCCCAGGGAGCGGCGGCCTGGTTCGACCCGTCGCAGTTGGACGAGGCCGACGAGACGGCGTTCGCGGCCTGGCTCGCCGACCCGGACCGGCCGAAGATCCTCCACAACGCCAAGGGCGTGATGCGCGTCTTCGCCGAGCACGGCTGGACGGTCGAAGGCGTGCGCATGGACACCGCGCTCGCCGCCTACCTGGTCAAGCCGGGCCGTCGCTCCTTCGACCTGGACGCGCTGTCCATGGAGTATCTGCACCGGGAGCTGGCGCCCGCCGCGGCGGCCGACGGGCAGCTGGCCTTCGGTACGGACGACGGTGCCGAGGCCGAGGCCCTGATGGTCCAGGCCCGCGCGATCCTCGACCTGGGCGAGGCCTTCGAGAGCCGCCTGAAGGAGGTCGGCGCCGCGGAACTGCTGCGGGACGTGGAGCTGCCCACCTCCGCTCTGCTGGCCCGGATGGAGCGGCACGGCATCGCGGCCGACCGACCCCACCTGGAGGCCATGGAGCAGATGTTCGCGGGCGCCGTCCAGCAGGCCGTGAAGGAGGCCCACGCGGCGGCCGGGCACGAGTTCAACCTCGGCTCGCCCAAGCAGCTCCAGGAGGTCCTCTTCGGCGAGCTCGCCCTGCCGAAGACGAAGAAGACCAAGACCGGCTACACCACCGACGCCGACGCCCTGGCCTGGCTGGCGACCCAGACGGACAACGAACTGCCGGTGATCATGCTCCGGCACCGCGAGCAGGCCAAGCTGCGCGTCACCGTCGAGGGCCTCATCAAGACGGTCGCGACGGACGGCCGTATCCACACCACCTTCAACCAGACGGTGGCGGCGACCGGCCGGCTCTCCTCGACGGACCCGAACCTGCAGAACATCCCCGTCCGCACGGACGAGGGCCGGGCCATCCGCCGCGGCTTCGTGGTGGGCGAGGGCTTCGAGTCCCTCATGACGGCCGACTACAGCCAGATCGAACTGCGCGTGATGGCCCACCTGTCCGAGGACGCGGGCCTCATCGAGGCGTTCACCTCCGGCGAGGACCTGCACACGACGGCCGCCGCGCAGGTGTTCGCGGTCGAGCCCGCCGCGGTCGACGCGGAGATGCGGCGCAAGATCAAGGCGATGTCGTACGGCCTGGCGTACGGCCTGTCGGCCTTCGGCCTCTCCCAGCAGCTGAACATCGAGGCGGCCGAGGCCCGTGGCCTGATGGACGCGTACTTCGAGCGCTTCGGCGGCGTACGGGACTATCTGCGCCGGGCCGTGGACGAGGCGAGGGCGACGGGTTACACGGCAACGCTCTTCGGGCGCCGCCGCTATCTGCCCGACCTCAACAGCGACAACCGCCAGCGCCGCGAGGCGGCCGAGCGCATGGCCCTCAACGCGCCCATCCAGGGCACGGCCGCGGACATCGTCAAGATCGCCATGCTGAAGGTGGGCCAGGCGCTGGAGAAGGCGGACCTCAGGTCCCGCATGCTCCTCCAGGTCCACGACGAAATCGTCCTGGAAATCGCCCCCGGCGAGCGAGCCGCCACCGAGGAACTCCTCCGCCACGAAATGGCCAACGCCGTCCACCTCCGAGCCCCCCTCGACGTCTCGGTCGGCGTCGGCCCGGACTGGGAATCGGCAGCGCACTAGGGGGTGTTTCGAAAGTCCTGTGCGGTGCCCGCGGTGTCCGGTGCGTGCTCTCGGCGTGCCGGACGAAAGGCCC
>NZ_JBWLKM010000053.1:0-58868 GCF_059026085.1 Streptomyces sp. a15
GCCGGTGCGGACACGGTTGCCGCCTGGATCGGGGACATGCTCGACCGTCCCCGTCCCCGCCAGCGATCAGCGAAGGCACCGCTGCATCCGGAGACGGGACTGGCGAACGCGACCGTCCAGCAACGTGTGGTGGCCGTGCGGTCCTTCTACGAGTACCTGGTGGAAGACGGGCTGCGCGAACGGAATCCGGTACGTTGGGGGCAGTCGAGCCGCCGTGGCCGTCCTCCTCGGCAGGGGCTCGTGCGGCGCCTCGAGCAGCCGTGGAAGTACTACGACCTGGGTGAGGGCTACTGCTCTTACGACTTCTTCGCCAAGTGCCCCCACCGGCTGGCCTGCGCACGCTGCCCGTTCTACGTCCCCAAGACCTCCAGCCCAGGCCAGCTCCTGGCCGTCAAGGACGGCATCGACGAAATGCTCGAACAGCTCAACCTCACCGATGACGAGCGCGAAGCCCTCGAAGGCGACCGCGAGGCGGTCGCCGCCCTAGCGGAACGGCTCAGCGACATCCCAACTCCGGCTGGCCCTACCCCCAAAGAGCTCGGCACCACCAAGAGCTTCATCCCTCTCACCCAACTCACCGAAAGGTAAAGCTCCTGCCCCGATTCTCAATAACTTGCCACTTAATCCCGTTGTCGGTGACGTACCGGATCGCGTCCAGCATCCGGCGGTGGCAGTAGCCCTCGGGCTGCCCGCCCCGGCCCTCCAGCCACGCCGGGGTGGGCAGAGTCTTCCGGTGGCTGAGAAAGCTGCACCGCCTGCGCTGGAAGCAGCTGCGCCGCCTGTTCGTCACCACCTCCGGGCGGTGGCGGCCGGTCGGCATGGGCGGGATCGAGTTGTTCGACCCCTCATCGGTGACGGTGACCCGCTATCGATATCGGGGCACGATCCCGACCCCCTGGACAACACCGGCACCGCGCTCCGGGGGCGACTCAACCAGCGCATCGTCCACCGCTTTGCGGCCCTGGCCGGATGAGCGTTTCAGAGTGTCGGCAGGCCGAGCGCGATGATGGTGGACGACAGTCCTTGCCAGGTGCGTACGTCCCAATCGGTGAGTTGCTGCCAGCGCTGCAGGCGGTACTTCACGGTGTTCGGATGCACGTGCAGGACGCGGGCGGTCGCGCTGAGCGAGAAGCCGTTCTCGGCGAACCTGAGCACTGTCTCTGCCAGGTCAGGGTGTTGTCGCGCGGCCTCTCTGCGCGGCTCGAGCAGCACCGCGAAGCGTTGCGCGGTGGGCGCCAAGGTGGCGAGCAGCCAGTGGTCGGCAAAGGATTTCACCTGTCCCGGATCCGTCAGGGGCAGCGCCGCTCTCGCGTCCGCCATGCTCATCGCGGCGCCGGGGAGCCCGGTCCGCGGCAGGCCGATGCCGAAGCTCGCATCAGGGTTCTGCCGCTGGGCCGCTTCGACCACGGCCTGCGGCGAGATGTCCTGGACCAGGGCGATCATGAGGTTGCCGCGAGTCGCGCAGCGCAGCGTGCCCGGCCACCGGCGGTGCCGCAGATCCATCATGCGCTCGTCGGTCCAGGCCTCGGCCGGTGAGCACAGCGCCTGGAACTCGCCGGCCGGGTCGAAGGTGAGGGCGGCAGCCAGTTGCTCGAGGTCGACGCCTGCGGGCGCGGCGGTGGCAAGGCCGTCGAGGAACTGGTGGGTCAGCCTCAGGAGCGTGGCATCGGCGGCGCGGACGGCGACGCCGTACGCCTCGGCGGCCGCACTGCTGGAATGCTGCACCCACGTCCAGACCATCCCGACGATCGAGACGAGTTGCGCGACGACCCGGGTGTCGTGCGACTGAGCGCGAGCCAGCAGCACGTTCCACATCTCACGGTAGCCGACGTGGTAGGCCTCGACGAGGGCTTGCAGCGGCAGGCCGGTGGCGGCGCGTTCGGCTCCGAGTGCATGCGCGGCCTCGACCTCTTCGCGGGTGGGTGAGCGGCGTGCGGCCACGCCGGTCAGCAGGCCCTGGTAGTGGCGGGTGACGTCGCGTTCCTGCTGCTCGCGGTCCACGATCTGATAGCTCGGGATTTCGAGCCGTATGCGGTCAACGATCTTCGGGATCACCGTGGGCAGTTCTGCGGCGAGTGATTCGCAGAGTTCGACGACGGGCTGCCACGCCGCGGCGGTGTCGGCCTGCACCCCGGCCCCCTCGGTCACGGACTCCACCATCGCCCCTCCCGATATGTGGATTTCGTAGTGATCTCTCTCGCGGTTGTATGGCAGCTTCGCTGCGACTACGCGTCGACGATAGGCGATCAAGAACGCGCATGCTGCTCTTTTGTGGACTCCGCAAAGACGACGCCGGGAAGTTCTCAGATTCGGTTCTGGTCCCGCGGACCGGTCGTCGGCAGGCTGGACAGCGGACGCCGTGGGGGCCTGGTCCCCAGCGATGGGTCGAAAGCATCTGGGTGCACTGGAGGACGCGTGGAGACTCCGATGGAGTTCAGTCATGAATCGGTCGTGGTGCGACGCGGGCGGCGGAGCCGGCTGCCGATCGTCGTCGCAGTGCACTCCACTGCTCTCGGCCGTGCGGTAGGCGGCTGCCGGATGTGGGCGTACGACAGCTGGGAGGGCGGCCTGCGCGACGCGCTGCGCCTATCAGAGGGCATGACCCGTAAGTGCGCTGCCGCCGGACTGCCGAACGGCGGCGGCAAGACGGTCGTGGTCGTTCCCGCCGGGCGGAGCCTTACCGCGGACGAACGCCGCGCGGCGCTGCACGATGTCGGCGACATCGTGGCGGAGCTCGGCGGCGCCTACGTGACCGGTCCCGACGCGGGTACCGGACCGGCCGACATGGCGGTCATCGGCGAACGGACCGAGTACGTGTTCTGCCGGCCGGAGGCCGTCGGCGGAAGCGGTGATCCCTCGCCGTTCACGGCCCTGGGCGTCGTCGCCGCGCTGCGCTCGACCTGCCTGGCGCTCTTCGGCTCGCCGGCCTTGGCGGGCAGGAGATTCGCGGTGATCGGCTTGGGACACGTCGGGGAGCAGATCGCCCGGCAGTTGGCGGCGGCGGGAGCCGACCTGGTCCTGAGCGATGTCGACCCGGCGAAGCGCTCGCTCGGCGCAGAACTGGGCGCGGTGTTCGCCGAACCCGACGCAGCGGCCACCGCCGAGGTGGACGTGCTCGTCCCCGCCGCGCTCGGCGGCTTGCTGACCCGGGATCTGGTGGCGCGACTGCGATGCGGCGCGGTCGCGGGCGCGGCGAACAATCAACTGGCCGATCCCGGCGTGGCGGAGTTGTTGCGGGAGCGCGAGATCCTCTGGGCCCCCGACTACATCGCCAACGCCGGCGGTGTCGTCAACGCGGTCTCGCGCGAAGTCCTCGGCGACGAACCGGAGGAAGCGGTCAAGCGCATCGAGTCGATCGCCGACACCCTGACCGGCCTGTTCGAGACGGCCGTACGCGCGAAGACCACGACAGCGCAGGCCGCCGACGACCTCGCGCGCCAGCGGCTGGCCGTACCGGTTCCCAGCGCACCGGGACCGGCATGAACCCCCGGGTCTACGTGCTGGCCCTGGCCACCTTCACCGTCGGCACCGAGGGCTATGTCATCGCCGGCGTACTGCCGGCGGTCGCGCACTCCATGAACGTGTCCGTAGCAGTGTGCGGACAGCTGGTCACGGTCTTCGCGCTGGTCTACGCCCTGGCCGGGCCGCCACTGATCGGCGCGTTCCGGAGGGTGCCGCCGAAGTCGTTGCTGATCTGGGCCATGCTGGCTTTCGCGCTCAGCAACGCCCTCGCGGCGTGCGCACTCGACTATGCCGTGCTCGCCGCGGCGCGCGTGCTGGCCGCGTTGAGCGCGGCCCTGCTGGCCGGGCCGGCCGCCGCGGCGGCGGCGGCGCTGTGCCGTCCTGAGGACATGCCCAACGCGATCGCGGTCACCGCCAGCGGCAACGCGCTGGCGCTCACCCTGGGCGCGCCGCTCGGCACCTTGATCGGCGGACTGTTCGGCTGGCGGGGTACGTTCCTGTTCGTCACGATCCTGGCGCTGACGTCCGCGCTGATGCTGGCGGTCCTGCTGCCGACGGTGCCGCCTGCTCCCCTCGGCACCGGCCGGGCCGAACTGCTGCGCAACCCGGCCGTCCGGTGGAGTCTGCTGACCACCTTCGGGGTCTTCCTCGCCGCGTACTGCACCTACACGTATCTCGCGCCGATCGTCGAGCGGGCGACCGGGATGGGAAGCCAGGGTGTCGCGGCGCTGATGATCGTCTTCGGAGCCGGCGCGTTCCTGGCCGGGCGCACGATCGGCAAGATCCTGGTCAAGGTGCCCGTGGCGCGGGTGCTGCGGGTGGCTCTTTCGCTGATGGCGCTGCTCCTCGCGGCCATCGCCGTCGGCACCGCCTGGCATCCCCGCACCGCCGCGGGGATCGCCGCGTTTCCGGTGCTGTTCTGCCTGGGTGCCGCCTGGTGCTGCGGCGGGGTCTCCCAGCAGACGCGGATCGCCGCCCTGGTGCCCTCGCAGCGGTCCCTGGCTCTGGGTGTGCACTTCTCCGTGCAGTTCCTGGGCGTCGCCGTCGGCGGTGCCGTCGGTGGCCTCGCCCTGTCGACGGGGGGACCGGTGGCCGTTCCGGCCCTGTCCGCGCTGATCGCGTGCGTATCGCTGCTCTTCGTGCGGCGGACCGTCCCGGAAACAGCCGACTCACCGGATCGCGTGGCGCCCGCGACGATCCCGCGGTGATCACCGCGCAGGAGTGAGCAGCGGATCGGCCCGGAGAGTTACTCAGAAGCGCCTTCGCACGTGGAGGCGCTTCTGATGTCTGTATGCCGCGAATTATCAGCGCCCTGCTGACGCGAGCGGGCCCAGTCATCAATCTACTTGTCTACATGTTCGCATCACCAAGACGGGCCCCGGAAAAGTTCGATGAAATCCACAGAATACTGAGCCGCAGATTTGCGAGAATTGCAACCGGCGATTCCGCATTGCCTGCTCAGCGCGCGCGAGATGTGCCGTGAAACATGGATTTAATCTCGTGTTCCGTCGCGCCGCCGAATGTGGCCATTGTCAAGCCGCCCGAGGGGACTGTAAGTTCGAGTTGAGCGAGCAACAAAAGGGCCTGCGACTCTCTCATCCGAGCCGCAGTTGCCAATGGAGTGCGTCAGCCGCAGGTCGGGGCGTTCTGGGGGATCCCTTCTTCGAAGTCCCATCTGATTTCGGTTGACTTCAATGCGTTGGGAGAACTGCCATGCACGCGTTGCGTGATGCTCGGTTGGATCACGTCGAGTTCTATGTCGGAGACATTGACGCGACCGTCAAAGACCTCGTGTCGAAATACGCCTTCCAGATAGCGGGGACGTCGAGCACGAGCATCCGGTCCCACCGCTCGATAGCGTTGAAGCAAGGGGACATCGTCCTCTTAGTCACCCAGGGGCTGACCGAGGGTTCCCCGGTGTCCACGTGGGTCCGCACCCATGGCGACGGCGTGGCCAACGTCTGGCTGCGCACGCCGTCGGTCCGTGCGGCCTTCACGGAGGCCGTGGCCAACGGCGCCCAAGCCGTGCTTGAGCCGGTCGAGCGCGCCGGTGTGCTGGTCGCCGGCTTCGGCGCGTTCGGCGACGTCCAGCACGGCCTGGTCGAACGCCCGGACGATGCCGACCCCGGGCAACTGCCGCCGGGCATCGTCCCGACACAGGAGTCCGCGCCGCAGGCGCCCGCGGAGTTCGACGTGCTCGACCACTTCGCCTACCTCGTCGGCGCCGGCGACCTTCGGAACGCGGTGAAGTTCTACGAATCCGTCCTGGGTTTCTCGGTGATCTTCGAGGACCGGACCATGGTCGGCGGTCATGGTATGGATTCCCAGGTCGTGCGCAACGCCGCGGGCGACGTCACGTTCACCATCGTCGAGTCCGCCGCGAAGCCGGGGCAGGCCCTGGACTTCATCGCGGAGTTCGTGCAGAACAACGCCGGGCCCGGCATCGAGCACATCGCGTTCGGCTGCGCGGACATCGTGACGGCCGTCCAGAAGCTGCGCGGGCGCGGAGTGGACTTCCTCGACACTCCGGCCGCCTACTACGACCTGCTGCCCGACCGCATCGGCGGCGTGGCACGCCACGAACTCGAGCAACTGCGAGAACTGGGCATCCTCGCCGACCGGGACCACGGCGGCGAGCTGTTCCAGATCTTCACGCACTCCACGCACCCGCGGAAGACCTTCTTCTTCGAGGTGATCGAGCGGTTCGGTGCCGAGACCTTCGGCAAGGGCAATGTCAAGGCGTTGTTCGAGGCCAGGAAGGCGGAGCGGAACCAGCGGGAGGAAGGGTGACGGAGGCGACGGAGGTGACAGAGCCCGGGCAGCCGAGTCGGCCGCTGTCCGTGGCCGAGTTCGCAGACGCGGCCCGCGAGGTGATACCGACCGGCGCCTGGGATTTCATCTCCGGCGGCAGTGGTGCCGAGCTGAGCGTGGCGGCCAACCGGCGCGCCTTCGACAACCTGTACGTGGCGCCGCGGATGCTGCGGGACGTGTCGCACGTGTCGACCGCATCCCGTCTGGTCGGCACCGAAGCGAGCCTGCCGGTGGCCATCGCGCCGATGGCCTACCAGGGGCTGGCCCATTCGCAGAGCGAGGCGGCCACCGCACGCGCGGCGAAGACGGCGGGTGTTCCGTTCACCGTGGCGATGCTCAGTGGGACACCGGTGGAGGACATCGCCGAGTCGGGTGCCGACCTGTGGTTCCAGCTGTACTGGCTGCGGGACCGGGGCGCTACCACGGAACTGGTGAGCCGGGCCGAAGCCGCGGGCTGTCAGGCGCTCATGCTCACCGTCGACGTGCCCCGCATGGGCCGCCGCCTCAAGGACCACCGCAACGGCTTCGCGCTGCCGTCCGACGTCTACGCCGCGCACTTCCGCGGTGCGGCCGCGATCGGAGCGCAACGGGCCTCGGCCGGAGGCTCGGCCGTCGCCACGCACACCACCGAGATGTTCGACCCCTCATTGGCGTGGAGCGACATCGAATGGCTGCGGGCGCGCACCAGGCTGCCGCTCGTCGTGAAGGGCATCCTGACTCGCGAGGACGCCCTGATGGCGACACGCTCGGGCGTGGACGCGCTGGTGGTCTCCAATCACGGTGGGCGTCAGCTCGACGGAGCCGTGCCCGCACTCACGGTGCTGCCGGAGATCCGGGCCGCGGTGGGAGACACCGTGGAACTACTCGTCGACGGCGGCATCCGGTCAGGGGCGGACGTACTCAAGGCCCTGGCTCGCGGCGCCGACGGCGTCCTGCTGGGGCGGCCGATCCTCTACGGGCTCGCCGTCGGCGGTGAGTCGGGCGTCGACGCCGTGCTGTCGCTGCTGCGCGAGGAACTCGAGACGGATCTCGCCCTGTCCGGCTGCCGTACCGTCGGCGAAGCCGCCCACCTGACGACCTACGAACTCAGCGCTTCCAGCAGTACGGGGACTGCACCATGGTGAAGCAGGACATCATCAAGACGCTCGGTCCGTCGGGGACGGACGCGCACGCGGAGGCCGTCCGCATCGGGGGCGAGAACATCAAGCTCTTCCCCTCCTTCCGTGCCGCCATCGACGATTCCGAGACACACGGCGGCAGGGCGCTGGTCGCCGCCGGGTATCTCGACATGAACAACGGCTCAGTGATCGACTCCTGGGTCGACCTTCATTTCAGCAAGCTGAAGTCGATGACGATGGTCGGAGTCTGGGAGTCGCCGACCAAGCCCATGTGCGTCGCGGTCCATTCGGAGTTCTCCGGCGAGCTCGCGGACATCCGCACGGCGGCGTCCCACCCGGCCACCCTCCAGTTCGTGCGCGAGCACCTGCCGGCCGACGTGGCGGTCTCGACGGTGCGGGCGAAACCGGAGGCCGCACGGCTGGTGAGCGAGCAGGCCGTAGACGCCTGCATCGGATCGGTTGACGTCGTCGAATCCATCGAGAATCTGAAGATCTTGAAGAAGTTGGAGGCGACGATGGTGTGGTGCCTGTATGAGCATCGCTGACGTCGCCGCGGACGCACGGGTCCGGATCGGGGCACTGCGGGTCGCGCGCGCGTTTCGGGATTTCGTGGAACGGGAGGCTCTCCCCGGCATCGGCGTGGCTGCCGGGGAATTCTGGGCCGGGTTCGAGCGGCTGATCGACGACCTCGCGCCGCGCAATCGCGCGTTGGTGGACCGGCGCCGCGAACTACAGGACAGCGTGGACGCCTGGCACACCGCGCACCGCGGCGAGACCTTCGACGCGGACGCGTACCGCCGGTATCTGACAGAGATCGGCTACCTGGTCGCGACACCGGAGCCCTTCACCGTGGACACCGCCGGCACGGACGCGGAGATCACTCGGATCGCCGGTCCGCAACTGCTGGTGCCGGTGGTCGACGAGCCCTTCGTGCTCGAAGGGGTCAACGCCCGGTGGGGGTCGCTGTATCGCGCCCTGTACGAGACCGACGTGATCCCTCCGGGTGACGCCGCCGGACGACGCGAGGCGGTCATCGACTTCGCCCGGGGCATCCTCGACGTGATGGCGCCGCTCGACGAGGGCTCGCACGCGGAATCGACACGCTATCAAGTCATCGACGGCGCATTGCGCGTGCAGTTGTCCGACGGCACGTTCAGCACACTGGCCCCCACGGCGCGGCTGGCCGGATTCCGCGGTGATCCCGCTCGGCCGTCGGTCGTGCTGATCGAACATCATCGTCTGCACGTCGAGATCCAGTTCGACCCGGGCGGCGAGTTCGGCCGCCTCGACGCGGCCGGCATCCAGGACGTGGTCCCGGAATCCGGGATCACCACGATCATGGACTTCGAGGACTGTGTCGCCGCCGTGGACGTCGCGGACAAGATCGAGGTCTACCGTGCCTGGCTGCGTCTGATGGCCGGCAGCTACACCGCGCGGCACGGTAGCGGCGGGATGGACCCCGATCGCGGGTACACCGCCCCGGACGGCAGCCGGATATCACTCCCCGGGCGGGCCCTGCTGTTCGCCCGGATCGTCGGGCAGTTGATGACCACGGACGCGATCCTCGACCGCGAGGGCGCCGAGGTGCCGGAAGTCATCGTCGACACCGTGATCGCCACCCTCGCGGCGCTGCACGACCTGCGGGGCGACACCTCTCGCGTGAACTCCCGTGCCGGCGCGGTGTATCTGGCGGTGCCGAAACTGCACGGGCCGGACGAGTTCGCCTTCGTCGACGAACTGTTCGGCCGCGTCGAGCGCTTGCTCGGACTGCCGGATCACACGGTGAAACTCGGGCTGCTGGACGAGGAGCGGCGCACCACCGTCAACCTGGCGGCGTGCCTTGAGGCGGTCCGGCATCGAGTCGTCTCCACCAACAACGGCCTGCTCGACCGAACCGCCGACGAGATCCACACCTCGATGGCGGCCGGGCCCATGGTGCCCAAGGCCGCCATGAAGACCCAGCACTGGCAGATGGCCTACGAGCAGTGGCACGTCGACACCTGCCTGGCCCACGGCCTTCAGGGGCGGGCACTGATCGGGCTGGGCATGTGGCCCACGCCCGATCGGATGAGCGACCTGTTCGAGTCCAAGATCGGCCAGCTGTCTCTGGGCGCGGGGATGACCTGGGTGCCGACCGCCGTCGCCGCGACTCTGCACGCCGTGCACTACCACCAGGTGGACATCGCCGATGTGCAGCGCGAGGTCGCGGCGGCCGGACCGCGCCGTTCGCTCGGCGAGCTCCTGCGCCCGCCTGTCGCCGAAACCGAAACTCTCGCCGATCCGCGGACGGAGCTGGACGCCCACTGCTACACCGCTCTCGGGTACGCGGTGCGCTGGATCGAGCGCGCCGTCGCCAGTTCCCCGATGCCCGCTTTCGACGGTGTCGTCGTACTCGAGGATCGCGCCACACTGCGGATGTCGACCCAGCTGCTGGCGAACTGGCTGCACCACGACGTGATCACCGTGCGGGACGTGGACGACGGTCTGCGCCGGGCGGCGGCGGTCCTCGACGATCGCCTCCACGACGAACCGGGTTACCGGCCGCTACTGTCCGCGGGGGAAACCTCCCTCGCGTGGCAGGCAGCCCGCGAACTGATCACCCGGGGCACAACGGCGCCGAACGGCTACACCGAACCGGTGCTGTACCGATTCCGCCGCGACCAGAAGGCCCAGGCAACGTGATGCGGTCGAACCGACGAGAGCGAGAAAGGGAGACCTCGTGCACGCAGTAGTAGTGACCGAGCCCGGCGGCCCGGATGCTCTCCGTTACCGCCGGATGCCGGACCCGGTTCCCGGGCCGGGCGAGGTGCTGGTGCGGACCAGAGCGATCGGCGTGAACTACCGCGACGTATACGTGCGCAGAGGGGAGTATCCCACTGAACTCCCCATTCCGGGCCTCGAAGGAGCAGGCGAGGTCGTGGCGGCGTGCGATGGAGCCGAGGTCGCCGTCGGGGATCGAGTGGCCTGGGCGTACGGCAGGGCCAGCTATGCCGAACTCGTGGCCGTGCCGGCCGACCAGTGCGTGCCGGTGCCCGACGGGATCGACTGGCAGGTCGCCGGTGGCGCGTTGTTGCAGGGAATGACCGCGCACTACCTCCTGGAGTCGGTGTATCGACCGACGCCGGGAGACTCGATCCTGATTCACGCGGGTGCCGGCGGCATGGGCCAGCTTCTGGTGCAATGGGCCGCGGCGCGAGGCGCCAAGGTGATCACCACCGTGTCCACCGACGAGAAGGAGAAGCTCGCCCGGGAGGCAGGGGCCTGGCACGTGCTGCGTTACGGTGACGATCTCGCCGATCGTATCCGGGAACTGACGGGCGGCGATGGGGTCTCCGCCGTCTACGACGGCGTCGGTGCGGCCACCTTCGAGTCGAGCCTCGCCTCACTTCGGCCGCGAGGCACACTCGCGTTGTTCGGATCCGCGAGCGGCCGAGTGCCGCCGTTCGATCTGCAACGTCTCGCCGAACTGGGTTCGTTGTTCGTGACCCGGCCGGTGCTGCCGCACTTCGTCCGTACCCGCGCCGAGGTGCTGTGGCGCGCGAACGAGGTCTTCAGCGCGATATCCGAAGACGTACTGCGCATACGGTTCGGTGGCACCTACGCCTTGCCCGACGCGGCACAGGCCCATCGGGCGATCGAGTCCCGCGCCACAGCCGGTTCACTCGTGCTGCTGCCGGCATGATGGTGGACCTTGGCTTGACTCTGTCGGGGATCTTGGTTGCGCCGTGAGGCGCTGTGGTTCGAGTGGAGGTGAAAGACCGACACCTCTGGCCTGTCGCAGCAGGTCAGCGTAGCTGAGGGCAGCCTGACCCGGGTGGTGCCGGAGAGGGCGGGAGCGGCCCTGACAAAGCCGGGACGTACCAGCACTGCCAGATGGTGCGGGTCCGGCGAGCGAGACGAAGAGGAGTACGCGAGGAACCGGCGTTACTACGTCCTTCAACCCCGACACCGGCTCGAACCTGGCGGATCTGGGCCGGGCGCGGTGCGTCTCGTCGTCCGAAGGGGCGACGGGAACTTCCACGGCCGTATTCAAGAGCGGGCGTGGGAGGCCACGAGGAAAGCCTGCGGCGTACTCGTGGCGAGGCCGCTGGGACATAGTCGGGCTCCTACTTCGACAAACGGATCACAGTGAACACGGGAACCGTCCGGTCGCAGCTCCACGCTCCTCAACTCCCATATGAGGAACGCGGATAGGCGCACCGACAGCCGAACGGATCGGGCGGGGCGGAGCCGCCGTAGTACTCCGAGGCCGGGAAAGCCGGTCACATGGGGAAGGGCGGCAGCGGAAAACATGCAAGGAGGGACTGCAATGCCAGAAGACACCTCGCTGAACAGCGAGGATCCAAGTTCTCGGGCTCGGGTACTGGAGATGCAGACCAAGCTGCACCATTGGGCGACGGCCGATCCGGGCCGTCGGTTCGATGACCTGTTCAACCTCGTGCACGACCCGGCAACGCTGACCATGGCGTTCGCCCGGGTCGCGGGAAACCAGGGTGCCCGCACTCCCGGTGTCGATGGCCTGACGGTCATCGAGGTCGAGGGGCGGATCGGGACGCCCGGGTTCCTACATGACCTGCGGGCCGCTCTCAAGGACGGCTCGTTCCGACCTCTTCCGGTGCGGGAACGCAAGATCCCGAAACCAGGTGGGTCGGGGAAAGTCCGCAGCCTCGGCATTCCGACGGTCGCGGACCGGGTCGTGCAGGCCGCGCTGAAGCTGGTGATGGAACCCGTATTCGAGGCCGACTTCACGCCGGTCTCCTACGGATTCCGGCCGGGCCGGCGGGCCCAGGACACGATCGCCGAGATCCATCACTTCGGCGCCAACAGCTACCGCTGGGTGCTGGACGCGGACATCGAGGCGTGCTTCGACCGGATCGACCACGTGGCCCTGATGGACCGCGTGCGTGCCCGGGTGAAGGACAAACGTGTTCTGGCCCTGGTCAAGGCGTTCTTGAAAGCCGGAATTCTGACGGAGCTCGGCGAGAACAAGGAAACCATGACCGGGACCCCGCAGGGCGGGATCCTCTCCCCGCTATTGGCCAACATCGCCCTGTCGGTGCTCGATGAGCACCTGATGGAGCCGTGGAAGCCGGGCGGGGTGATGTTCACCGCATGGCAGCGCCAAGGCCGCCGCCGTCGCAAGCAGTTGCCGAACTGGCGGGTGGCCCGTTACGCGGACGACTTCGTCGTGCTCGTCAACGGCAGCCGCGATGACGTGCTGGCTGTGCGCGAGGACGTCAGCCGGGTGCTCAGGCCGCTGGGTCTTCGCCTGTCTCAGGAGAAGACCCAGGTCACGCACCTGGAAGACGGAATCGACTTCCTGGGGTTCCACATCCACTGGCGCCGCAAGAAGGGGACGGATCAGTGGCACGTCTACACGTTCATCGCCAAGCGCCCCACTCCGGCAGCTGAAGGCGAAGATCCGTGCGCTGACCCGCAGGCAGTCGCAACAAGATCTCAAGACCCTGCTGATCAGGATCAACCAGATTGTGCGGGGCTGGTCCGCCTACTTCCGGCATGCCGTGGCCAAGAATCAGTTCAGCGCACTCGCCGATTTCATCTGGTGGCGAGTAATGCGGATGCTGAGGGTCCGGCACAACTGGACGTGGAAAGACATCCGCCGACGGTTCGTCAGCCCCACCGGGCGGTGGCGGCCGATCTCGGCGGAGGGAACCGAGCTCTTCGACATGGCAGCGGTGGTCGTTACCCGATACCGCTGGCGAGGAGCGCGCATCCCCAGTCCGTGGACCGAGATTCGAGCCTGATGGCGGTCTCCGTGGAGAGCCCGCTGCGTTGAGAGGCGCACGGCGGGTTCGGCGAGAAGTCCGGGGAAACGGACCGGGAGAGATCCCGGCACCGCGCCCCGGGCATACTCAGCAGTCTCCCTGTGCGCCGACTTGATCAGCGGGCATGCTCGGGGCTGTTTCACAGGCCGATGCAGTCGTCGAGGTGTCCGTTGTCGCTCCGTCCCCGTTCCGGTGAGCAAGTCCCGTCTCTCACCGCGCAGATCGCGCGGGCGAGCAACCCGGGCGGAACGACGGCGATGGGGGTGAGAGACCACCTCGACGGGCTGTGGTGCGACGAGCACTTCGCCGACTGGTACCCGCGCGACGGACGCCCCGGCATCTCGCCAGCCCAACTGGCCACCGTGTGTGTACTGCAGTTCCTGCTCGGTCTGTCGGACCGGCAGGCGGCCGAGGCGGTGCGCTGCCGCATCGATTTCAAGTACGCCATGGCCTTGGGGCTGGTCGATCCCGGTTTCCACCACAGCGTCCTGGCCGATTTCCGCGAGCGCCTCGCCCAGGACGACCGCGCCGACCGACTTCTCGATCTGGCGCTCGCCCGCCTGAAGGAAGCAGGCCTCCTGCGCGAGCGCACCATGCAGCGCACCGACTCCGCCCACGTCCTGGCCGCGGTGCGTGATCTGCCCCGGCTGGAGCTGGTCACCGAGGCCGTCCGTGCCGTGCTTGAGGAAGTGGCCCGCACCGCTTCGCACCTGCTGACCGGCCTGGTCGACGAGGACTGGGGGCGCCGCTACGGCCGTCCGGTCCGTCGCTCGGTCGCCATCCTCGCCTCACCCCGCGACAGCATCCAGCAGGCTCTGCAGCCGGCAGGCGCGAATCCCGAGAACCTACGCGTCAGGCTTCGGCGGCGATGAGTTCGGCGATTTCGCGGGTCGCGTCGCGGGCCGGGCGTCCCACCCCGATGAGAGTGGCGGAGGCCGGCCCGGTCCAGTCGCCGTAACCGAGAAGGTGCAGACGCGGCTCGTCCACCGTCCGCGTACCGGCGGTGGCGATACGACCCCGCCGGCCGCGCAGACCGAGGGGCGCCAGGTGGGAGAGGGCCGGGCGGAAACCGGTGCACCAGATCACCGCGTCCGCCGGCGCCCGAGTGCCGTCGGCCCGGACGATCCCGTCACGGTCGAGGCGTACGAACATCGGCGACGCCTTCAACAGCCCGGCGTCCCGGGCCTCCCGCACCGGCGGTACCGCGACGATGTCACCCAACGACGCCACGCCCTCGGGATCGGTGCGGCCCTCGTCCAAGGCCCGGCGACGAGCGGTGGCCACGTCGAACAGGGCCCGGCCGTCGATGTCGTCGGCGAGGAAGCGGGGCGGGCGCTGCGTGACCCAGGTCAGTTCGGTGTCGTACGCGAGGTCGGCCGCGATCTGCGCACCGGAGTTGCCGCCGCCGACGACCACGACCCTCCCCCAGCCTTCGGCCGGGGGGACCCCCAGCCCGCTGAAGTGACGCGGGTTGCGGTACTCGACGGTGTGCAGTTGCCGGCCCCGGAAGTCCGACCGGCCGGGGACCGCGGGCAGGAACGGGCGCCACCACGTGCCGGTGGCGCTGATGACAGCCTGGGCCTGCCATGAGCCGGAGTCGGTCTCGACGCGCAGCAGCCCGCCGCCGGCCCGGTGGACGCCGGCGACCCGTACGGGACGGTGCACCGGGAGGCCGTACCGGTGCTCGTACTCCGTGAGATACCCGACCACATGGCCCGCGTCCGGATACGTCTCCCCCGTCTGGTTGGGCATCGGCCGCCCGGGCAGGGACGAGTACGCGGCCGGTGAGAACAAGTGCCGGGAGTCCCAAGCGTGTTGCCAGGCGCCGCCGGGTTCGGGCTGGGCGTCGAGGATGACGAAGTCCAGGCCGAGGCGGCGCAGATGGTAGCCGGCGGCGAGCCCGGACTGGCCGCCGCCGATCACCACCACGCCCGTCCGACGGG
Source organism: Streptomyces sp. a15 (assembly GCF_059026085.1). Lineage (NCBI taxonomy): Bacteria > Bacillati > Actinomycetota > Actinomycetes > Kitasatosporales > Streptomycetaceae > Streptomyces > Streptomyces sp. A15. The sequence goes on from NZ_JBWLKM010000053.1 coordinate 15,121, forward strand.
TCATTCGGCGGAGCGACCGGGCATGAAGACGATCGCGACCAGGGCCAGACCGACCACCGCGCCCACGAGTTGGGCGCCGATGAACCCCGGGACCGAACCCGGTGCGATGCCCGCGAACGTGTCGCTGAACGCGCGGCCGACCGTCACCGCCGGGTTGGCGAAGGACGTGGACGAGGTGAACCAGTACGCGGCGCCGATGTAGGAGGCGACCGCGACGGGGGCGAAGCGGAGGCGGTCGGTGCGGGCCAGGCCGAAGATCAGCAGGATCAGCCCGGCCGTCGCGACGACCTCGCCGAGCAGCAGATGGCCCGCCGAGCGGTCGTGGGTGGACCACTCCACCAGCGGCTTGCCGAACATCGCGTCCGCCAGCACAGCACCCGCGATGGCGCCGACGACCTGGGCCGGGACGTAGACGGCGACCTCACGGGCGGTGACGCCGTCACCGCCGCGCCGCGCGGTCCACCACTCGGCCAACGTGACGGCCGGGTTGAAGTGCGCGCCGGAGACCGGGCCGAGCAGCAGGATCAGGATGCCGAGGCCGAAGACGGTGGCGATCGAGTTGGCCAGCAGCTGGACGCCGACGTCCTTCGTCAGTTCGGTGGCCTGGATGCCGGATCCGATCACGATCGCGACGAGGAGTGCGGTGCCGAGGAGTTCCGCTGCGGCCCGGGCGGTCAGCGGCGTACGGGGCGGGGTGGCGCCCGGCGCGGGCTGGGGCTCGTGCCCCGGCGTGGCGGAGGTTACGACGGACTCCCCGGCTCTGTCGTGTTCGGTGGCCTCGGTGGCGGTCAACAGGACTCCTCGGTGGGGACGGACGGCGACGGGCGCCAGGTCAGGGACAGGACCGCTTGATGTTGTTCTCGGCGGTGGCGCGCGCGGTCTCCGCGAGCTCGGCGAACTGACCGGCCAACGAGGCGATGACATCGGGCTTCAGCCGGTAGTAGGTGAACCGGCCACACGGCTCCGTCTCCACGACCCCCGCCTCGCGCAGCACCTTCAGATGGTTGGAGACGTTGGTCTGCTTGGCCCCCGTTTCCTCGATCAGGTGCGTGCTGCAGAGCGTCTCCCGGGCCAGCAGGGTGACAATCCGCAGCCGCATGGGGTCTGCGAGAACCCGCATCAGATCAGTGTCGACCGACGTCATCATGGGCTGATACTCTCACATCACTCGAAGCTGATACCAGCCCGGGATGAATCGTTGGAACCCGGCGAAGGGGGTTCTCATGACCACGTCCCCGCGCACGCGGGCGTGCTCGGCGAGACACTCGCACGGTGGCCGACGCGCTGGGGCCCTCACCGAGATCGACGCCCACATCACCGGACTGCTCGACTCCCCGCCGAGCACCTCAGCCTCCCGTACCCCTTAGACCTCTCTTGATCCGTTCACGAAGGAAGAACCCATGTCCTCCGCCAGCCCGCTCGCCTCCGTGCTGTTCGTCTGCGTCCACAATGCCGGGCGCTCGCAGATGGCCGCCGGATTCCTCAACCACCTCGCGGGCGACCGGATCGAGGTTCGTTCCGCCGGATCCATTCCCGGCGACCAGGTCAACCCGGCCGCGGTCGAGGCCATGAAGGAGGTCGGTGTCGACATCGCCGACGCCAAGCCGAAGATCCTCACCACCGAGGCCGTCCAGGCGTCCGACTACGTCATCACCATGGGCTGCGGCGACGCCTGCCCCATTTTCCCCGGCAAGAAGTACCTCGACTGGGCTCTCGAAGACCCGGCCGGCAAGGGCGTCGAGTCCGTCCGCCCCATCCGCGACGAGATCAAGACCCGCATCGAGGCCCTGATCGCCGAGATCGACGCCAAGCAGGAGGCCTGAGCGGCGTGGCCGACTGCGGCATACGCGAGGGCATCGTCATCGGCCCCGGTCCCGGTCCCGCCGGATACACAGCCGCCCTGTGCACCGCCCACGCCGAACTCGGGCCGCTCGTCTTCGGCGGCGTGATCTTCGTCGGCGGGGCTTGACCACAACTACCGAGGTCGAGAACGGTCCCCGCGGCATCTCGTACTACTGATGGAATCCACCTCCACCGTCGCCTCACATTGTGTCGCCTCACATGGCGATGACGATCTTGCCGCGTGCACGGCCCTGCTCCAGATGCCGGATGGCTTCCGGAACCTCACCCAGCGAGTACGTCCTCTCGATGACCGGCGTGACTGTGCCGGCCTCCATGAGTTGCGTCAGGAGCTCGAGGTCCGCGTTGCGTTCCGCGGACATCAGGCCGCGCAGCTTCTGCTTGGTGAACGGGGACAGGACCATCGCCTGGAGCGTGCGGTCCACGCCTTGCAGCCACCGTCCGTCCCCTTCGCCGCCCACCAGGACGAGCGTTCCGCCAGGGGTGAGGGCGCGCCGCAGGAGTGACAAGGGGCGGTTGCCCGCGGTGTCGAGGATGAGGTCGTAGCGGCGAGCCCCGTCCGCGAAGTTCTCGCGTGTGTAGTCGATGACGTGGTCCGCACCGATCGACCGGACCAGTTCCGTCTTCGTCGTGCTGCACAGGCCCGTGACGTCCGCCCCGAAGGCCTTGGCCAGCTGTACGGCGTACGTTCCTATGCCTCCCGCCGCGCCGATGACCAGGACCTTGTGTCCTGCCTGCACCTGCCCTCTGTCGCGCAGGCCCTGGAGGGCGGCGAAGGCGGCGGTGGGAACGGCTGCCGCCTGCTCGAAGGTGAGGTTGGCCGGCTTCGGTGCCAGCCTGTCCTGCCGACCACGCGCGTACTCGGCGAAGGAGCCGTCGCAGGTGCCGTACACCTCGTCGCCCGGGCTAAAGCGCGTCACGTTCGTGCCGACCGCCTCGACCCGCCCCGCGACATCCAGGCCACGGATGCGGGATGCGGGGGCGCGAAGCCCGTATCCCATCAAGCGCATCAGATAGGGCATGCCCGTCATGCAGTGCCAGTCGGCCGGGTTCACCCCTGCCGCGCGCACCTGCACGAGCACGTCGTCGGGCCCGGGTTCCGGTGTGGCGATGTCCCTGAGTTCCAGGACTTCCGCCGGGCCGTAGATGTCCTGAACAACTGCCTTCACGGTGTCTCCTCTTCGTGGTCCGAGTACTGGAACACGTCGTCCAGTGGGACTTGGAACACCTTGGCGATCTGGAATGCCATCTCAAGGGAGGGCGAATAGCGGCCCTGTTCGATGGCGATGACGGTCTGGCGGGATACGCCGATCCGGTCCGCCAGTTGAGCCTGGGTCATTTCTCCGTGCGTGAATCGGAGGGACCGGATCGCATTCGTGACTCTGGTGGGCTTGGGTTTCGGCTTGGGCTTCACCACGGCTGGAAGCCTCGGCGGTACGCGACGATCCTGGCGGCGGACCCGAGGATCGCGGACAGGACGAACGCCAGGTAGATCGCGTTGGAGATCCAGAAGTGGTCCAGCTCGGCCATCGACATGCCGAGGGCCGAGACTCCGCCCACGACGAGGAACGACTGGCCGACGTATTCGCCGAACCGAATGATCTCCTTGTCGCGTTGGTCCTTCTTGCGGGCGTCCTTCGGCGAGAAAGTCGCGACGAGGACGTGCAACACGATCGACGCGGCGATCGAGGCGCCGACGGCCCACAGCATCGCAGACACGTACGCCACATCGGCGACGGCAGTATCGCCCGCCCGCCCAAGAATGACGGCGCCGTAGGCCGCATATGTGCCGATCGCGAGGACCCCCATGATCCACGCGCTCTTCTCTTCGAATGGCATGCCGTGAATGTAAAGCACGCTTGACATGACGTCAAGGTTTCTTTACATGACTACGTGACCGAGGAGGCGCCCCGGACCACAGCGGACGGCCGGCGCGCGGGTGCCGACTATGTTGGCCGTATGACGAGCCTCGATCACCCGCGACTGTCCGGGCTGGGGCGAAACCCAGCAGCGTCCGTGGGGGTCCTGGTGCGCCTGGCCGCCCACGCGGCCGGCCGTCACGGCATGGCGCTGCGCCGCGGACGCCTCGCCGACGCCGTTGTCGAGGCGCTGTTGACGCACGGCGACGGCCACACCGCGGTGGGCCTTCACGGGGACCGGATCTCCCCAGCGATGCGCCGCAGAATCGCTGAGCATCCCGATCCGGCGATCCGTGATGCCTACGCGGATTTCGTCCGCTACACCGTGGACCGCCAGGTGACGATCGGCATCGACGCCCTTGAGGAGGCCCACGGCCGGCCTCGGACTGCACTTGTCGGCGCGCCGAGTCCGAAGCTGCGCGCCGCGGTAGCGCGAGACTGGTACGACCGGCCGGCAGCGGTGCAAGTGGCGCTGCTCGCCGACCCGGACCCACTGGTCCGTGCGGCCGCCACCGTGCGCAAGGAACCAGGTGTCCCGCCGGAATGGAGGGACCGTTGTCTTGCCGACCCGGCCGTGCGCGTCAACGTGGCGCGCTATGTCCCGCTCACGTCGGACCAGTTCGCACAGCTCATGCGAACCGAGGACGAAGAGGTCTATGAGGCTGTCGCCACAAACCCGCACCTGACCGCCGACATGGTTGCCCGGCTCCTGGACATCGACGACCCGATGGTGCGCGTCGCGGTGGCGCAGAGCCGCCACGTCGACGCCGAAACCCGGAACCGGCTGTATGCGCTCGTAGAAGCCGCGCGCGCGGACGGAAGCATCGAGGCTGGAGTGGCGCTGAGCTGGAACTTCACCGAACCGGACTGGCTGCGCGAAGCGCCCCTCGACGAGCGGATGACCTACCTGGACTGCCAACAGGCCATATTCCGGCGTGTACTGGCCTCCTGCCGCGACCTGCCCGAGGAGGCCTGGCGTCGGCTGGACAACGACCCGGACCTCATGGTCCGCCGCGCCGCCGCCCGCCGGCCGGACGCACCGCCGGACGTCCTGGAACGGCTGGTACGCGCCCACGGCGACGTCTTCCACATCCGACCGCTGCTCGTCGAGCACCCCAACTTTCCCCGTCACACGCTGCGCACGTTCGTCGACGAACCGAGCCCGAACGTGCGCTACGTCGCCCTGCAGGACCCGGAGCTACCCGTGACAGCCCTTCAGCAACTTGCCGCCGATGTGGAGCCCTTCCTGCGCCGCGGGGTCGCCCGTCACCCCAACATCACGGATGCGCTGCTGGGGCAACTACTGGCGGATCCGACCCCCGAGGTCGCCGACGATGCCGGTGCCAACCCGGCGCTGCGGCCCGCCCGGATGTATCGAATCCTCACCGATGCCGGTTTGTGAGGCCCCACATCATTGGACCTGCTCCTCGTTCCCCCGACCGCGGGAGTACATTACCCCTAGGGGTATGAGTGAGGAGTGATGGTGGATCTGGAACTCGCGGGTGCGGAGCTGAAGTCAGTGCTGAATCGGCTGCGCAGGGCGCAGGGGCAGATCGCCGGAGTGATCCGGATGATCGAGGAAGGCCGGGACTGTGAAGAGGTGGTGATGCAGTTGTCCGCGGCCTCCCGTGCTCTCGACCGGGCGGGGTTCGCCATCATCGCCACTGGTCTGCAGCAGTGCTTGACGGACACCGACGGCGACGGCAGGACCGATGAGAGCCGCGAGCAGATGCGCGCCCGCCTGGAGAAACTGTTCCTTTCGCTGGCCTGAGGCGTACGGCGCGCATCAGCTGCGGTGACCGAGCCCCCGGTCTCGATGACGCGAGCTGCTCCTCAGCCGTGCGAGAAGCGGATCTTCGGCAGCACCCGGCGCAGCCAGGCCGGTGACCACCAGGCGGCCCGGCCGGTCAGGCGGAGCAGGACCGGGAGCAGTACGAGCCGGATGAGGAAGGCGTCGAGCAGGACGGCGACGCCGAGGACGATGCCCATTTCCTTGGGCGGCAGCGGGTCGGCCAGCGCGAAGGTGAAGAACACGGCGACCATGACCGCGGCCGCTGCGAAGACGACCCGGCCGGACTGCGCGAGGGCGCCGACGACCGCCTGCCTGGGGTCGCCCGTCCGCTCGTAGTTCTCCTTGGCGGAGGAGAGCAGGAAGACGGTGTAATCCATGGCGATGGCGAAGATCATCGCGAAGAAGAAGACCGGCCCCCATCCGTCGAGGAAGCCCTGCGGTTCGAAACCGAGCAGGTCCGAGAGGTGCCCGTCCTGGAAGATCAGCCTGGCGACGCCGAAGGCGGCAGCGGTGGCGAGGAGGTTCGTCAGCACGCCGATGGCGGCGACCAGCGGGGCCTGCAGGGCGACCAGCAGGAGGAGGAAGCCGAGGACCAGGATGACCCCGATGACGAGCGGTGCCTTGTCGTCCAGGGCCTGCTTGAGGTCGAGGTTCTCCACGGCCGCGCCGCCGACCAGCGCGTCGTCGGGGAGCTCTGCGCGCAGCGTGTGCACGGTCTTCGTCAGCGAGGGATCGGACTGGTCGACGGACGGCATGGCCTGGATGAGGCTCCAGCCCGATCCGTCGGCCGCCTGCTGGGCCGGCAGCACAGCTGCGATGCCGTCCGTCGATGTGAGCGCCTCGACCGTGGCGGCGGACCGGGCGTTCGGTACGACGATCTGCAGCATGCCCGGCGCACCCTTTCCGAAACTCTCCTGGACGAGGGCGTACCCCTGGCGCGAACTGTCGTCCTCGGGCAGGACCTTGATGGACGGCATCGCCGTCTTCAGCCCGAACACCGGCACGGCCAGGGCGATGAGAACAGCCAGTGCGAGGGCACCGAACCGCAGCGGCTGCCGCCACAGGCGCTCGCCCCAGGCACCGAAGCGCGGTGACTCGGTCCGGTCGGTCCGCGTACGGGGCAGCGCCCACTTGTTGACGTTCGAACCGAGCTTGACGAGGACCGCGGGCAGCAGCGTCAGGGTGGCGGCGAGGACGAAGACGACGGAGAGCATGATGCCGACCGCCATGGTCCGTACGGCGGGCGCGGGCACCAGCATCACCGCGGACAGACTCACGAGCACGGTCAGCCCCGACAGCAGGACCGCCTTTCCCGCGGTGTCCATGGTCTCCTCCACGGCACGCCGCCGGTCACCGCTGTGCGCCAGGGCGGCGCGGAACCGGATCACCAGGAACAGCGCGTAGTCGATGCCCAGGGCGAGCGCGAACATCAGGGCGAAGTCCATGGCCCAGATGGAGATCGGCGTGATGTGGCTGATGAGGACGAGGGAGCCGACCGAGGCGGCCAGGCCCGCCATCGTGAGCAACAGCGGCAGTCCCGCGGCGACGAGCGAGCCGAACGCCACGACGAGGACCGCCAGGGTCACCGGCCAGGACAGGATCTCGGCGTGGATCATCGCCTCGAGGTTGGCCGTGTTGAAGTCGCTCCACATCACCGAGGAGCCGGTGGCCCGCACGGTCACGTCGTCGGTGGACAGCTCGCGCAGCGGCTCCTTGAGGTCCTCCGCGGCGCGCACCATGTCGTCGGGGTCGGCCGCGGCACCGCCCAGGACGACGGCCGTCCTGCCGTCGCGACTGATGCTCGCACCGGGCTGAGGCGCCACGACCTCGCTGATCCGGTGGTCGGCCGTCAGTTCCTTGGTGACCTCGGCGATGACTCGCTGCACCGCCGGCTCGCCGACCTGGTGACTGTTCGAGGACACGACGACCTGTATCGCGGAGGAACCGGTGCCGCCGAAGTGCTTCTCGGCCTGCTCTCGCACCTTCACCGACTCCGAGCCGTTGCTCTGCCAGCCCGCGCCGGAGAGCGCCGAGGTCACCTGCGGAGCGAAGGCCCCCAGCACGGCGACGACGACCAGCCAGCCGATGAGCACCTGCTTGAAGTGCCCGGCGGTCCAGGCGCCGAGCCGCCCCAGCGGGCCGGCCGAACCCGGCGGCGAAGGGTCATCGGCATTCCTGCCGGGCGCACCGGTGGTGGTTGTGGACATGGTTCCTCCTTGGGCCGTAATACCCCGTGGGGTATTCTGCGAGGCAGACAATACCCCAGGGGGTATAGAGCCGGCTCACGCCACCACTCGAAGGGATCCACGCAATGCGTTACGACCGCACCGTGCACGTAAAGAGCGACTTCGCCACCACCGTCACGGCGGTGCGCGAGGCCCTGGCCGAGCAGGGATTCGGCATCCTCACCGAGATGGACGTCACCGCCACTCTCAAGGCCAAACTCGGCCACGACATGGAGGACTACCTGATCCTGGGCGCCTGCAACCCGCCCCTCGCCCACCGTGCCCTCGAGATCGACCGCACGATCGGGCTGCTTCTGCCCTGCAACGTCGTCGTACGCGCCGAGGGGGACCACACCGTCGTACAGGCCCTCGATCCCGGCACGATGACCGCCTTCACGGGACTCGAAGCCCTGCGTCCCGTGGCCGAAGAGGCGACACGCCGACTTGACGAAGCCCTGAGCGCGCTTACGCGGCAGCCTGCGTGAGACACGGGCCCCCGCACCCCTCAGCCCTGGGCGGCCTCTTCGATGAGCGCGCGGATCCGCAGCGGCATCTCCTCGCACAGCGAGATGGCCGTACTGGTCCGTGTCACACCCGGCGCGGCGACAATCCGTCCGGTGATCCGATGCAGGTCGGCGGTGTCCCGGGCGACCACCTTCACCAGCAGGTCCGCCTCTCCCGTGGTCGAGTGCATCTCGACCACCTCCGGAATGCCGCGCAGGGTCTCCATCGCGTGCGGAGAGCTGGTCTGACTCAACGCGATCGACACGAAGGCGACCAGCCCACGGCCGAGAAACGCCGGGTCGACACGACGGGTGAACTCTCGGAGCGCTCCCACTTGCTGCATGCGCTGCAAGCGGGAACTGAGGGTGTTGCGCGCAATGCCCAGCCGTGCCGCGAGCGCCAGGGCGGTGGCGTCCGGCTCGTCGTCGATGGCGAGGAGGATCTTTGCATCAAGGCTGTCCACCTGAACATTCTGTCACTGATGCCATGACTCAGGTTCCATTCTGCTCAGCCGAAAAGAGAGGTGTTGCACATTCGGCGCTTCCTTTGCAGGCTGACCGCATGCCCGAGTCCAGTTCGACGCGGTCCGTCCGGCGGTCTCCCGCCCTGCGCACCGCGCTCTCCGCCATACCGCCCTACGCCCCCGGCCGTCGCGCGTCATCCGCACTCACCGCGGCACTCGCGTCCAACGAAAGCCACTTCGCACCCCTGCCGTCCGTGCAGCAGGTCGTACAGAACGCCGCTCGGACGGTCAACCGCTACCCGGACATGACGAGCACCCGCCTGCGCGAGGAAATCGGCGCGTTCCTTCAGACGGATCCCAGCCACATCGCCGTCAGCCCGGGAAGTGTCGGAGCACTGCAGCAGCTCATGACCTCGTTCTGCGACGAGGGCGACGAAGTCGTCTTCGCCTGGCGCTCGTTCGAGGCCTACCCGATCCTCGTCCAGCTTGCCGGCGCCCGGCCTGTCCCCGTTTCCCTCACTCCGGCCGAGGAGCACGACCTCGACGCCATGGCGGCAGCGATCACTGATCGAACGCGGATGGTGCTCCTGTGTGTGCCCAACAACCCGACCGGCGTGGGCATGACCCAGGCTGACCTGGTGGCATTCCTCGACCGGGTCCCGCCGACCGTGCTCGTGGTGGTCGACGAGGCATACGCCGAGTACGTCGACTCGCCGGGGCACGCCGCCGCCCTGAGCCTGCTCGACGAACGTTCCAACGTCTGTGTCCTGCGCACCTTTTCCAAGGCGTACGGACTCGCCGGTCTGCGCGTCGGATACGCCGTGGGGCCCGCCCATGTCGCGGACGGCCTCCGGCGGGCAGCGCTTCCCTTCGGGGTCAGCGCTCCGGCCCAGGAGGCCGCGATCGCCTCCCTGGCCGCAGCCGAGGAGTTGCACACGCGCGTCACGGCCCTGGTCCGGGAACGGAGGCGAGTCGTCGAGGCGGTTCGGGACCAGGGATGGTCCGTGCCCGACAGCCAGGCGAACTTCTTCTGGCTGCGCGCGAACGGCCGCCCGCTGAGCAGACTGCTCACCGCGTTCGACGACGCAGAGATCCTGGTACGGCCCTTCGCCGACGAAGGAATCCGCATCACCCTCGCCGACCGCGACACCAACGACCGCGTCCTGCGGGTCCTGTCCGACGTGCGTCGCGGAGCAGCACTGTGAACACCGAGACAGCCGAAGCCCCGTCCACCGACCGCGTGATACCGCACAGCCCTGCCGAGGACGTCCTCGGCATCGCCGTCGGCACACTGGTCACCTCGTTCGGGCTCTTCCTGATCAACACCACAGGTGCGGTCACCGGTGGTACCGCCGGCCTCGTTCTGTGGCTCGCACAGACCGTGCACTGGCCGTTCGCCGCCGTCTTCGCCCTCGTGAACCTGCCCTTCGCCGTCCTGGCCTGGACACGAAGGGGATGGCGCTTCGTCGCGAGTTCGGTGCTGGCGGTGTCGTTGCTCTCGGTGTTCTCCCTGCTCCATCCCATGTACATCGAAGCGGCACAGGTCAATCCGCTGTACGCCGTACTCATGGGCAATCTCGCCGCGGGCATCGGCCTCCTCATCGTGCTCCGCCACCATTCCAGCCTCGGTGGTTTCAACGTCGTCGCCCTCATGTGCCAAGACAGTCTGAGGTGGCGAGCCGGGTACGTGCTCCTGGCGCTCGACGCCACGGTCGTCGCGCTGTCAGCCCTGACGGCACCGTTTCACACCGTCGTACTGTCCGTGGCAGGCGTCGTTGTCCTCAATCTGGTCCTCGTCGTGAACCATCGGCCCGGCCGCTATCCCGCGGCCCTCTGAGCGGCGGGCGGGTTCGCGGACCGGTCGGCTGCGCCGACGTTCACCGGCGTTGCGGGACAGGGCCTCGGGCGGGGGACCCGTCCCGTCCGCTCCCTCGCGGAGGGGTCTCGCCGAGCGCCGAGCGCCGAGGTCCCCTGTGCCTCTGCTGCTCGCGGACCGACCGGCACTCAGTCGCAGGTGACGCTGTCTCGCGGCACGTACCGGGTCTTGAAGGTCTCGCGCCTGACTTCCTCGCCAGCGTCCTTGAAGACCCGGTCGACCGCCACGTCGAAGCCTTCGAGCGGGGTCTGCGGCACGCACTTCTCCTCGGCACCCTCGCGGGTTCCCGGCTGCTCCACGTTGGTGCGCGGGCCCTTGACGGCCTCCACCGCGTCGTACTTCTTGGTGCCGAGGAAGGTGACCGTGACGGAGGTGTCGGTGGCGCTCGCCTGGATGTACAGGGCGTTGCCCGAGTCGTTCCTGAACCTCAGGTCGATGCTGCCCCAGGCCACCGTCGCCTCTCGGCCCTCCGGGTAGCGCTCGATGTAGAACGAGTGCGCCCGGTACTCCAGCGGTTTCACCCCGGCGAAGAACATGGCGTTGAAGACCGTGGTGGCGACCGTGGACACGCCCCCACCGGCTGCCTTCTCGAACTGGTCGTTGTTGATGATGATGCCCTCGACGAACCCGTTGGCCTTGGTCCGCTCGCCCACGGTGCGGTTCAGGCTCCAGTCCGCGCCGGGGAGCACGACCGACCCGTCGATCAGCTCCGCGGCACGGCCGATGTTGGTGACGCGGTACGGCTCGGGCTCGAAATTGACCGTGAAGGTGGACAGCTTCTCCTTGATGCCCAGCCGGCCGACGTTGTCGCCGGTCAGCTTCGGCTCCAGCTTCTCGGTGGCCACCGCCCCGGTGCGGGCCGCCCCGGTCCGTGTCAGGAGTGGCAGTACGGCCGTTTCGACCGCCTTGGCCGTGATCTCCTGCCCGGCCTTGCCGTTCGAGGCCACCACCACGCGCCCGCCGTCCAGGCGCAGCTTGGCGTTGACCGCCTCGTCGGTGGCCTGCGCGAGCGGACCGGTCAGGGCCGGATCTGCCAGGAGGCCCTTGCCGTCCAGTGCCGGTGTGAGCCGGTTCGCCTTGTCCGGTTTCATCGCCAGGTGCTCGCCGAGCGTCGCCGGACTGATCTCGATCTTCCGCCCACCCGCGGTGAGGGTGACCGGGGCCGACATCGCGGGCCCGGCGAACTCCTTGATCGCCCGGTTAACCTCCGCCTCGCCGACCCGTGGCTCGGTGGTACGGATCGGCAGACGGACCGCAGCCGTCCCCTGGCCGGGGACAGAGGAGGCCGCCAGAGCCTTGAGCGCGCCGTCCACGTCCAGGGACTGCCCGGACACCGGCTTCGCGGACACCGGCTCGCCCGCGTGGAACGTGACGCCGCCATCGCGGACCTTCCGGTCGTGTCCCTTCGCGGTCTTCGCCAGCGCGGCACGGGCCTTCGCCTCGTCCACGCGGACGACCGGCTCCACTTCACGATCATCGCTGGTGAACAGGCGGCCGATCACGGTGAACGGGTCGCTCCCCGCGCGCGCGGCGCGGGCGACGGTCTCTTCGCCGTCCAGAGAGAAGCCCGCCACTTCGATGGCGGCGGTGCGGTCGCCCATGCGCACCTTCACCGGCTCCGACCAGGCTCCACCGAGGGCGCTCTGCAGCTTCTCCCGCGCCTGCGAGCGGCTCATCCCTCCGATGTCCACACCGCTCACCCGGGTGCCCCCGGGAACCTCGCCGCTGGAGGCCAGCAGGCCCACCACGTACAGCCCGCCGAAGGCGAGACCCGCCGCGCCGGCCGCCACCAGAGCGACGCGGCCTATTCGGCGACGGCCGGCCGGCGTGGCGTCGGCGGTGTCGGCGGGTGGGCCGAGAAGGGATGAGCGGAGCACTGGTTCTCCTCGTCTGTAACCGGTGGTGCTATCGGGATGTTCGTGGTGACTCCACCGGCTCGATCACCAGATCTGCCGGGCGCGGACACGGCACACGCACTCCCCGCCGGACCAGTGCTACTCGGCCCCTCGGCACGTATCCCCCAGTTAACTAAGCCTCTTAGTTGTACCAGCAGCATCGACCGCACTTGTCTGTTGTGGCGCTTCCCACAGTCCCACCGTCGGCCGCTCCGGCCTCGATGTGGATCAGAGGAATGCGAACCGGCTTCACTCCGGGTCGGCAACGAGCACTTCCACGCCGCTGGCCTGCAGCGCGTCGAGCTCTGGCGCCGAGATGCCGGCGTCGACGATGACGAGGTCGAATGCGGTGACGGATGCGAGCTGGTAGAGGCCGCGGCGCTGGAACTTGGTGTGGTCGACCAGAAGGATCTTGCGGTCGCAGGCCTCCATCAGCGCTCGTTTCACTCCCACGGTCTCCTGGGACTGGTGGTAGCAGTGGCCACGGGTGATGGCCGTCGTCGAGGCGAACAGCGTGTCGGCACGCAGGCTGTTGACCGCGTCGATGGTCCGGATGCCGAGGAACGCGTCGTAGGCCGGGTAGTAGGCGCCGCCAAGCGAGATGAGGTCGATCCCCGGACTGCCGGCCAGAACCTGGATCACGGGTACGAAGTTGGTGATGACCGTGAGCGGTGCGCGCTGCGAGAGCAGTCCGGCGAGCGCGAGGGCGGTGGTGCTGTCGTCGACGATGAGGGACTGCCCGGGCTTGACGAGGGGAAGTGCGGCACGGGCGAGTGCGCTCTTCTCCGCCGCCATGGCCTGGTTGCGGTGCCGGATGTCGCCGTGGAATGCCGTCGACGGTTGTGCGGTCGCGCCGCCGCGGACCTTTCTCAGCCACCCCTTGCCCTGCAGGTAGTCGAGATCGCGACGGATGGTCATCGGTGTCACGCCCAGCTCGTCGGCGAGCCGCTCGATACGGACGAAACCTTCGTCGACGACGCGGCTCTTGATCCGCTCCCGCCTCTCGCGCGGCCCTCGCCCACCCTCATCGGTGGCCGGATCTCTGCCTTCCCCCATGGAGTCCCCCTGTTCCCTTTCTGTTAACAGAACACATACGGGCCGTATCGGGATTTCATCGCGCCCATTGCCACGCCCTTCCCCTGCAACGAGGGCGTTACAGCTCGGTTTGTGGCGCGCCCGCCGAAGGAGCATGGCACACCGATGTTCACCCATGCCAGCAGAACGAACAGCCTCAATGATCAAACGATCAGACTCCGGTGTTCAGTTCTCGGGATCTGTTGACACCCCCAAGGGCCGCGAGTTTCTTGTGCGTTACGTCATAGCGGCCGACCGGCGGCTACACGGTCCGGATCAAGGAGTCGAACATGAGGAAACTGGCCAGTGGTGCTCTCACCGGCATCCTCGCCCTGGGCGCTCTCACCGCCTGCGCTCAGGAACCGAGTGCTGGTTCCTCCAAGGCGGACGGAGGGTCGGGCAAGGTCGCGTTCCTCATGCCGGACCTGGCCTCCACCCGCTACGAGCAGTACGACGCTCCGCTGTTCAAGGAGCGTATGGCCGAGCTCTGCCCGGACTGCGAGGTGCTCTACCAGAACGCCAACGCCGACGCCTCGCTTCAGCAGCAGCAGGCGAATTCCGCGATGACCCAGGGTGCCAAGGTGATCGTGCTCGATCCGGTGGACTCGGCCGCGGCGGCCACGATCGTGCAGACGGCGCAGTCCCAGGGCGTCAAGGTGGTCGCCTACGACCGACCCATCCCCGACAAGCCCGCGGACTTCTACGTGTCGTTCGACAACGAGGCGATCGGTGAGGCCATCGCCCAGTCGCTGGTCGACCACCTGAAGGAGACCAAGGCCACGGGCGGTGTGCTCCAGATCAACGGGTCTCCCACCGACGCCGCCGCCGGGCTGATCAAGAAGGGCATCCACAACGCCGTCGACGACAGCGGGTTCCAGCTGCTCGCCGAGTACGACACGCCGGGCTGGGCACCGGAGAAGGCCCAGCAGTGGGCGAGCGGGCAGATCTCCCAGTACCGCGGCAGGATCGCCGGTGTGGTGGCGGCCAACGACGGCACCGGCGGCGGAGCGATCGCGGCATTCAAGGCCGCGGATGTGCAGGTCCCGCCGGTGACCGGCAACGACGCGGAGCTGGCAGCGATCCAGCGGATCATCGCGGGCGATCAGTACAACACCATCTCCAAGCCGATCAAGATCGTCGCCGAGGCGGCCGCAGACGTTGCCCACCAGCTGCTGCAGGGCGAGGAGCCCAAGGCGGCCACCAAGCTGTTCAACACCCCGTCGCAGCTGTTCAAGCCGACCGTCGTGACCCAGAAGAACCTCAAGGAGGTCACCTTCGGTCCCGAAGGAGTGCTCAAGGCCAAGGACGTGTGCACCGCGCAGTACGCCGCCGACTGCCGGCGCCTGGGCATCCAGTAGCCGTCCGAAGTCTCCGAGGAAAGAGGGTCACGATGACAGGCACCGCGGGTACCGGTGCGGGCACGGACACCGTGTTGTCGCTGAGGGGAATCTCCAAGAACTTCGGCGCGGTCGCCGCGCTGACCGACATAGAGCTCGACGTCGCGGCCGGTGAGGTGGTCGCCATCGTCGGGGACAACGGCGCCGGCAAGTCCACCCTGGTGAAGATCCTGTCGGGGGTGTACACCCCCGACGCGGGAGAGATCTTCGTACACGGCAAGAAGGTGTCTCTCGGCTCACCGGCCCTTGCCCACTCGATGGGCATAGCCACCGTTTTCCAGGACCTCGCCCTGTGCGAGAACCTCGACGTCAAGGCGAACCTGTTCCTCGGCCAGGAACTCCGGCCCTGGATGCTGGACGACGTCGCGATGGAAAAGCGCTCCTGGGAGTTGCTGCGACAGCTGTCGGCGAAGATCCCCACGCTCAGCGTCCCGGTGGCCGCCCTCTCGGGCGGCCAGCGGCAGACGGTCGCGATCGCACGATCCCTGCTGAGCGACCCGAAGATCGTCCTGCTCGACGAGCCGACGGCCGCCCTGGGCGTCGCGCAGACAGCCGAGGTCCTCAACCTGGTCGAGCGGCTCAGGCACAACGGACTCGGCGTCGTGATGATCAGCCACAACATGGAGGACGTCCGGGCGGTCGCCGACCGCGTCGCGGTGCTGAGGCTGGGCCGCAACAACGGCGTGTACGACGCCAAGGACGTCTCCTCCGAAGAGATCGTCGCCGCGATCACCGGCGCGAGCGACAACGTGGTCTCGCGGCGGGCCGCGGGCCGGGCGACTTCCCCGAAGGAAGAGAAGGAAGAGCTGTGACCATCATCGACACCTCGGTGGCAACGGCCACCGACCGGCAGGACGAGCGTCTCGTGACGCCGCAAGGCATCGCCGACAGCATCAGGGCCACGATCCGCCGCGTTCGGGGCGGAGACCTGGGCATGCTGCCCGTCGTCGGCGGCATCGTGGTGATCTGGACGATCTTCCAGCTGCTCAATCCGACCTTCCTGTCCAGCACCAACCTCGTGAACCTGTCCTTCGACATGGTCCCGGTGGGCGTCCTCGCGCTGGGGATCGTATGCGTCCTGCTGGTCGGCCAGATCGACCTCTCCGTGGGATCGGTGAGCGGCGTGTCGGCCGCGATCACGGCCGTCGTCATGGTGAAGAACGAGCAGCCGATGTGGCTGGCGGTCCTCGCGGCCGTGGCCGGCGGCTGCCTGATCGGATGGCTCTACGGCCAGGTACTCAACCGCGTGGGCGTGCCCAGCTTCGTGGTCACCCTGGGAGGGCTGCTGGCTTTCCTCGGCGTCCAGCTGTGGCTCCTGCGAGGCCAGAACGCGATCAACCTGCCCTACGACTCCACCCTGGTGAAGTTCGCCCAGCTCTGGTTCGTCCCCGCCTGGGTGGCCTACGCGCTGGCGGTGGCGGCCGCCGGCGGGTTCCTGGCCACCGGGTGGGTGCGCGCCCGCACCCGCCGCCACGCCGGGCTGTCGTCCTCGTCGCCGCAGTGGCTTGTCATGCAGTCCCTTCTGCTGCTGGCCGGGCTGCTGCTCGCGGTCTTCTACCTGAACCGCACGCGCGGTGTCGCCTGGATGTTCGTCTTCTTCGTCGCGCTGGTGCTGGTGATGAACTACGTCCTGACCCGCACCAAGTTCGGACGGTCGCTCTACGCGGTCGGCGGCAATGCCGAGGCGTCCCGCAGGGCCGGCATCAACGTGCGGCGCGTATACACCTCGGCGTTCGTCATGTGTTCCGCCCTGGCCGCGGTCGGCGGCATCCTGGCCGCCTCGCGACTGGCCGCGGCGAACCAGAGCAGCGGTAGCGGAGACGTCAACCTCAACGCCATCGCCGCGGCGGTGATCGGCGGGACCAGCCTGTTCGGCGGCCGCGGCTCGGCCATCGCCGCCCTGCTGGGAGTCCTGGTCATCCAGTCGATCTCCAGCGGTCTCACTCTGCTGAACCTCGACTCCTCCTACCGGTTCATCATCACCGGCGCGGTTCTGCTCATCGCTGTCGGCCTGGACTCCGTCGCCCGGCGCTCGCGCCAGGCACACGGTCGGGGGTGACGCAGGTGACTGCGATCGCCATCGACGCGGGCACCACCACCATCAAGGTGGTCGGATACGCCGACGACGGGAAAGAGCTGGCAGTGAGCCGTCGGCCCACCCAGGTGAAACGGCCCCGTCCCGGGTGGGCCGAGCAGGACATGTCCGAAGTCTGGGCCGCGGTCGCCGCCGCCGTCCGGGAAGTCGTCGCCGCGCTCCCCGACGCACCCGACCTGGTCGCCGTCACCGCACAGGGCGACGGAGCCTGGCTGGTCGACGGCCAAGGGCACCCCACCGGACCCGCCGTACTGTGGAACGACGGGCGAGCCACGGAGCAGATCACTGCGTGGGAGCGTGACGGGGTGGCGCGGGAGGCGTTCCGGATCTGCGGATCGCGGGTGTCCACCGGGATGCCCAACGCCGTGCTGGCCTGGCTGCACGAGAACGACCCCGACCGGGTGGCCCGATCGAGCCACCTGCTGACCTGCGGCGGCTGGCTTCACCTGAAGCTGACGGGGGAGCCCGCCGTCGACGAGTCGGACGCCTCGGCGCCGTTCATGGACATCAGGCGGCGCGACTGGTCCGACCGGCTGTTCGAGCTCTACGGCCTTCAGTGGGCACGGCGACTCCTGCCCGAGCTTCGCGACGACGACCACCGCGTCACCACGATCAGCACCTCCGCGGCCGAAGAGACCGGACTGTCCGCAGGCATCCCGGTGGTGATGGCGCCGTACGACATCTGCGCCACCGCCATCGGCGCCGGCGCGGTGACCGCCGGCCAGGCGTGCTGCATCCTCGGCAC
Source organism: Streptomyces sp. a15 (assembly GCF_059026085.1). Classification (NCBI taxonomy): domain Bacteria; kingdom Bacillati; phylum Actinomycetota; class Actinomycetes; order Kitasatosporales; family Streptomycetaceae; genus Streptomyces; species Streptomyces sp. A15. Next base: position 32,966 of record NZ_JBWLKM010000053.1, read on the forward strand.
CACCCTGGCCACCGAGGTCATCACGGACACGGTGGTCACCGACGAGCCGGTGGGCATCACCGTGACGCTCGGAGTCCCAGGTCGCTACCTCCGTGCCTTCCCCACCATGAGCGGCGGCGACGTCCTGGACTGGGGGGCGGGGCTGCTCGGACTGACCTCGGTCACCGACCTGATGGACCTGGCGGCGCGGGGCCGACGCCATACAGCCGGGGTGCGGTTCATCCCCTACCTCTCGCCTGCCGGGGAACGGGCCCCGTTCTTCGACACCACCGCACGCGGTTCCCTGTCCGGCCTCTCCCTGGAAGCCGGCCGCGAGGACGTGGCCCGTGCGCTGGTGGAGGGGGTCACCATGACCATCCGCGACTGTCTGGCCGCGGCCCCGGGCTCCCCGGACAGGCTGGCGCTCTGCGGCGGCGGCACCAGAAGCGACTTCTGGATGCGGCTGATCGCCGATGTGACCGGCCTTCCTGTGACCATTCCCGCCGCCGCGGAGGTCGGGGCCCGCGGCGCCTGGCTGACCGGCCTGGTCGCCACCGGCCGCGAGCCGGACTTCCCGACCGCCGCCGCCCGGCACGTGCAGGTTGCCGCCACCTACCAGCCCGATCCGCAGGCGTTCGACGACTTCAGCGACCGGTACGCCGGCTTCTTGCGGCTGCGGGAGCTGAACCGGCCGCTGTGGACACACGACCGCGGACAGACACCTCCGACGCCGACCGGTGGAGACAGCGTATGACCGCCACCGGAAGCGATGCCTGGCTGGGCATCGACCTGGGCACCCAGGGCGTACGCGTGGTCGTCGCCGCGTCCGACGGCACTGTGCTGGGTGAGGGCTCGTGCCCGCTGACCAGCCGCCGGGAGGGCGATCGCCATGAGCAGCACCCTGAGCAGTGGTGGCGCGCGGTCCTCACGGCGATCGACCGGGCCCGCGCCGCGGGCGCCGACCTGCGCCGGGTCCAGGGGGTGGCCGTGGACGCGACCTCCGGCACCATCACCATGCTCGACCGCCGCGGCCTGTGTGTGACACCGGCGTTGATGTACGACGACGGGCGCGCCGCGGCGGAGACGGAACAGGTCAACGCCGCCGGGGAGCAGCAGTGGGCCAAGGCCGGCTACCAGCGGATGCAGCGATCCTGGGCTCTGCCCAAGCTCCGATGGCTGCTCGGCCACTATCCCCAGGCCGCTGAGAACGGCTGGCGACTGGCGCACCAGAACGACGTCATCAACCGCAGGCTCGTCGGGCACGAGGTGCCCACGGACACCAGCAACGCGCTCAAGACCGGTGCCGACGCCGCACAGGTGACCTGGCCCGAGCCCGTGCTCGCCGCGTTGGAGATTCCCCGCACGATGCTGCCCGACCTGGTGCTGCCCGGCACGGTCATCGGTCAGGTCTGCGCCGCGGCCGCCGCCGAGACCGGGCTCACCGAAGGCACCGCCGTCGTCGCCGGGATGACCGACGGCTGCGCGGCACAACTGGGCTCCGGCGCGACCGCCGTAGGAAGCTGGAACTCGGTCATGGGCACCACCCTCGTACTCAAAGGCGTCACCAAAGACCTCGTCCATGATCCGCACGGGGTCGTCTACTCCCACCGCTCACCCTCCGGCCACTGGCTGCCCGGCGGAGCCTCCAGTGTCGGGGCCGGCCTGGTCGCACGAGAATTCGCGGACGCCGACCTGGACCGGCTCACCCGCGAGGCCGCGGCACTGCTGCCCACCGACCTGTTGCGCTATCCGCTGGTCTCCCCGGGCGAACGGTTCCCCTTCGTCGCCCCGGCCGCCCGCGCGTTCGGCAGCCGCGAACCGGCCACCCGCGCCGAGTCCTTCGCCGCACTGCTGCAGGGCGCCGCGTACATCGAACGGCTCTGCTTCGACTACGTGGACCTGCTCGGCGCCCCCACCGACGGAACGATCGTCCTCACCGGCGGGGCCACCCGCAACCCCCTGTGGAACCAGTTGCGCGCCGATGTGCTGCGACGCCCGGTGAGCCTTCCGCGCAACGCGCAACCGGCGCTCGGCATGGCGGTGCTGGCAGCCTCGAGCCGTGCCCCGCTGGACAGCGTCGCCGCCGCGATGGTGCGACTCGACCGGACCCTCGAACCGCGCCGTTCGGAGAAACACCGTCACGAAGCGGGCTACCTCCGGCTGCTCGACCTGCTTGTCCAACGCGGCTGGCTCCCCGGCGTCGTCGCGACCCACGCACGAGAGAGGACGGCGCTTTGAGCCTCCATGTCATCTTCGTCCGGCACGGGGAGACCGTGTGGCACGCCGAGAACCGGTATGCCGGCAGCACCGACATCGCACTCACCGAGCGCGGCCACGCACAGTCACGCGCGCTCGCGGACTGGGCCGCGCAGGCGGACCTCACCGCCATCTGGGCCTCCACGCTGACGCGCTCCCAAGAGACCGCGCACGAGAGCTCGTTGCGCACCGGGCTGCCGGTGAGCGTGGACGAACGGCTGCGCGAGCTCGACTTCGGCATCGCCGAGGGCCTCACGCGCGCCGAGATGCAACAACGGTTTCCCGACCATCTCGCGGCCTTCACGACCGACCCGGTGACGAACCACTTCCCCAAGGGCGAGAACCCCGTCGACGCCGCCGACCGCTATCTGGCGTTCCTCACCGACCTCCAGGCCGATCACCGCGACGGCCGCGTCCTGGTCGTGGGCCACTCCACCGCGATCCGGCTCGCGCTGTGCCGCCTGCTCGGCCTGCCGCTGCGCGCGTACCGCCGGACCTTCCCGTTCCTGGCCAACTGCGCACTCAACGAAGTCGTGTTCAACGACGGCGTGCCGTCGCTGCTGAGTCTGAACCGCCCCGTGACCCCAGGAGCACTCACGTGACCACCATCCTCGCCGCCGGTGACCACTTCGTCCTCAACTCCCTGCTCATCGACAGGCTCCGGCCCGCCGCACCCACCGCGACCTTCCGCGAACTCACCCTGCCCTGGCCGGTCGAGCCCTTCGGGGACGTGGCCGAGGTACAGGAGGCGTCCGGCACCGAGGAGCAGCTCATCGAGGCCCTCAGCGGAGTGGACATCTGCGTCACCCAGATGGCCCCGCTCACCGAACGGATCCTGAAGGCCAGCCCCGATCTGCGCCTGTTCTGCGTCAGCCGCGGCGGCCCCGTCAACGCCAACCTCGAAGCAGCCACCCGGCACGGCGTCGCGGTCTCCTTCGCCCCCGGGCGCAACGCCACCGCCACCGCCGAGCACACGGTCGCCCTCATGATGGCCGCGGCCCGACGCGTCCCCGCCACCCACGCGGACCTCGCCACAGGCACCTGGCGAGGTGACTACTACATGTTCGACAAGGTCGGGCCGGAACTCGAGGGCAGCACCGTCGGGATCGTCGGATACGGCGCCATCGGCTCCCGCGTCGCCCGGATCCTGCGCGGATTCGGAGCCCACGTCCTCGTCGCCGACCCCTATGTCCGTGCGGACGACGTGTCACCGGCCGAGGTGACCGACCTGGCGGACCTCATGCGGCGCTCCACGTTCGTCACCGTCCATGCCCGCGCGACACCGGAAACCGAGCGCTTGATCTCCAGGCAGATGATCGATCTGATGCCCGAGGGCGGCGTGCTGGTCAACTGTGCCCGCGGGTCCCTCGTCGACTACGACGCCGTGTGCGATGCCCTGGATGCCGGGAAGCTCTTCGGTGCGGCCTTCGACGTCTTCCCCCGCGAGCCGATCCCCGCCGACTCACGCCTGCTGACGACCCCCAACATCGTCATGACCCCCCATCTGGCCGGCGCCAGCAAACAGACTGCCTTCAACGCCGCCACCATCGTGGCCTCGGAAGTAGCAAGATTCCTGCAAGGCCGGCCACTCGCGCACTGTGCGAACCCAGAGGTTCTTGCCCGGCTTCACTGAGATCTGGGTTCAGAGTGGAGCGCCGCCGAACCCGATCTCGTTCCCCTCCGGATCGTGGTACGTCACCTTGCGCACACCATTCGCGTAGGTCTCCCGCTTCGTGGGCTCCAGTCCCCGATCGGTGATCCCGGCGACGAGGGTGTCGAGGTCGTCGACGAAGATGGTGTGCAGGGCGTGGCCGGCGTGCTCCGGTCGCTGTTCGATGGCCACCGACCGATGTTCCGCGAGTTCCCATACGGCCTCCGTGTCGCTCGCGACGAGCACAGGAACGGCATGACCTGATCCCAGGTCCCCGCCTCCCGGTCGCCCACAAGCCCTTGCCCGGATCCGGCACCCGGGGCGGGGTGAGCCGCTCGACCAGGCGGGCCGAAACCGGGATCACGCTCCACCGCCGTCCAGCCTGCTCAGGTCAGGACACCCGCCAGGGTGCGCACGCTGTGACGCAGACGGGCCGCGTCCTGGCTGGGGGGCGCGCCGAACTGGCTCCCGTTCCGCGTCCGACCCCGACGTCGTCCACGTCACCGAGGGCTGGACCAGCGAGGAGGACCACCACCGGATCTTCGCCGGTGAGGCGGCCCAGGCCATCGTGGCGCAGATCGGCGGACTGCCGGCCGGGGAGTCCGAGTACACCGACTATGTGCCGGTGTGCGGCAAGGCCGCCTTCTGATCCGCCGATCGGTCCCCCGGTACTTCCCTCCTGCCGCCCCGGTGCCTGCCGAGCGGCCCTCTCCTCGCCGGACCGTCCGGCACCACCCCCGCGAAAAGCAGCGACCATGACCACGGCACGCCCTGATCTGGACCCCGAACTGCGTGAGCTGCTGGCCGGCATGCCCCTGATGACCCGGCTCGGCCCGGAGGTGCTCGCGCACCTGCGCCGGCTCCCGTCGACGCCCGTCGAGTCCCTCCTCGCCCACCGTCAGGTCGACCGGCGCGAGGTCACCGTGCCCGCCACGGACGGTGCCCCGATCCCCCTGTCGGTCTTCAGTCCCGCGAACGCCCATCGCACCACCGCCGCACCCTGCGTGTACTGGATGCACGGCGGCGGCATGGTCATGGGCGACTGCTTCTCGCAGATCGACATCCCGCTGGAGTGGCTCGACCGGTTCGGCGCGGTCGTGGTCTCGGTGGACTACCGGCTCGCACCGGAGGCCACCGGCACCACCCTGGTCGACGACTGCTACCGGGGGCTGCTCTGGGTCGCCGAACACGCCGCCGAGCTGGGCATCGATCCCGCCCGGATCGTCGTCGCGGGCGCCAGCGCGGGCGGCGGCCTCGCCGCCGGCGTCACACTGCTGGCAGGCACCGCACGATCCCGGACTTCCCCGAGCTGGAACCACCGTTGAGGATGATCATCTGAGTCGTCACCGCGCCACAGTAGGGGCGCCTCCCCAGGACACAAAACGAGTTTCTGCCGACACTGCTCTGCTGCGAGAACCCGGTGAACGGTGAGGCCGGAGGACGCCGTCAGCGCATCGGGGGCAGTCCGGGCTCCGGCCGCACCTGAAGGGAGTTCAGAGTGAAGGCCAGCAGGTGGTAGTGGCCCACCAGCATCGGCAGCTCTATCAGCTGACGCTCCGTCAGGTGCCTGGTCAGCCCTTCCCACGTCGGCCCGCTGATCCGTGCGGCTGAGCGCAGCTCATCCGTCGCCCGCAGCAGCAGGGACTGGCGTTCCGTCCAACCCGGCGCGTCGGGACCCGCCGCCACCCGATTCATGTCGTCCGGTGACAACCCGGCCTTCGCGGCGATCCCCACATGCTGGCCCCACTCATAGGGCGAATCGCAGTTGCGCGCCACCCTGAGGATCACCAGCTCACGGTCGGCGAAGGGAAGCTCGCCCGCGAGCAGCAGTTGGCTGCTGAACGGAAGCCAGGCGGCGAACAACTCCGGATGACGGGCCAGCGTGGCGAAGACATGTGCCTCGCCGAGCGAAGACACACCGAGTCCGAGTGAGCCGATGTCGGCGGACAGCGTCTCCCGCACGGACTCAGCCCATTCCTCCGCGGGCTGCGGAGGAATGCGGGGGGCGGCGGGCGACAGCGGCGGCTCTGGCACGCGGCCACGCTACGCCAGGCAGAGGCCGGAGGAAACGTCGACGACAAGCCATGTCCGCCTGGCTACGAGCGCCGTGGATGAGCCGGCCCAGGATGCCGGAAGGCCTGAAGCCGAGTCGCCCTGAAGGCGGTGAGCACCGCTACGTACGCCGAACCGGCCACTCCGGCGGGCGGGACGGCGGGCCGAGGTGCACGGTGGCCGGGCTCGGTGGAACCTGAGGATCATGCAGCGTAAGAGGGGCCGGGGCGACGCAGGGCACGACGTGGAAGCCGTCCTTGACGAGCTCTACGCCACGCCGCCGCCGGGCTTCGTGGCCCGCCGGGAGGAACTGGCCGCCGGGGCCAGGACAGCCGGACATGCCGAGGATGCCCGCCTGATTCATGCGGCCCGTCGTCCCACCCTCGCCGCATGGGCAGCCAACCTGCTGCTTCGTTCCAAGCCCGAGGAGAGCCGGCGCTTCCTGGAGCTGGGTCGTGCTCTGCGGGAGGCCTACCAGACCCTGGACGCCGACGGCATCAAAGAGCTCTCCGCGCAGCGCCGCCGCGTCGTCGCCGTCCTGTCCCGGCAGGCCGCCCAGCTGGCCCGTGACGCAGGGCACGGGCTGTCGGACAGCGCCCAGCAGGACGTCGAATCCACTCTGCTCGCCGTGCTCGCCGACCAGGACGCAGCCGACCAGTGGGCCACCGGCCACCTGACATCCGCCCTCACCCCACCGTCGACGTTGCCCTCCGGCACCACGCCAACAGCCAAGCCACCGCGCAAGGCGCCCAGTCGCAGTCGCACGGCCGCGCCGCCGCCGGTGCGGGCCCGAGCGAAGGATGAACTCGCCGACCGGCGCCGCCGACGGCAGGAGGAACTCACCCGAGCCAGAAAGGCAGCCAGGGCGGCCGAGCAGCACCTCCGCGACGAGCGTGCGGCACAAGCGGACGCCGACGCGTTGTGGCAGCGGGCACGCGACCGGCACGACCAGGCCCGCCGACAAGTGGCCGCTGCCGAACAGCAACTGCGACAGGCACGCGAGGAACTCCAGCAAGCCGACCAGGCACAGCGGGAGGCCGAGGAACGGCGACAAGCTGCCGCAGACGCCCTGGCACGCGCTGAACGGGCGGCTCGCGAGGCCGCCCAGGAGGTGGAACGCCTGGCCGCACCCGGGGGCCACCACGGATAGGGACGTGGCACGAGACCACCCGACGCACAGGCCTCACCGGCAATGGCACGGGCTCTTCCGGGCGCTGCCGGCGACTCAAAGCGGCTGACGAGACGGCATGCAGCCCGGAACCGTCAGGCCGCGAACCCCACGTTGGTCACATACTCGTACTGGCCCCACTCGGAACCGAGGTCCACCACCACGTCACTGACCCAGGCGTCGTCCAGAGCCTCCGCGTCGTCATTGGCCCACGCCTCGACGATGCGACCCCAAGGCGCATCCCAACGGCGGACATTGAGCGTTCGGTACTGCACCGCGCGCTGTCGTGGCCGGTCGACCTGGGACTGGTTGAGCGGATGGAACTCCACCCGCGTGCCGCGGCCGTCGCGATTGAGACGGGCCAGCAAGCAGCGGACCACGTTCTGCCGGCGCACCGTGCGATACGCGGCCTCGACCCTCTCCAGGTTCCGCCGCGAGGGACTGCGCCTGCCGTCGAGCCAGGCCTTGAGGGTGCGGTCGGTGACGGTCAGTCCGGCCTCGCGTCGACCACCTCCCTGCCGAGTCCCGCGTCGGCGACGGCCCGGCGGGCGGCCTGGGCGTGCAGGCGGGCCCGTGTGGAGGCCATGCGCAGCGTGCTGGCCCGATTCGACTACTCGGACAAGGACGAGGAGGTCGTCGCCGAGCCCGACCCACGGATCGTCGGCGCGGCAGCCACCCTGCTGGAAGCGGACGAGGACTACACCGCCCCTGAGTACTGATCGCCGCCAAAGGCATCCGGTGACCTGCGTGAAAAGACCAGCGAAAAGTCCTTGGCGCAGTGACGGACGGCGCTCCCCCTGGAGCGGTCGTTGGGGCGCGGGTGTGTTGCCGTGCGGCGGTCAGCCGAGCCAGCGGCCGTCGCGCATGAGGTCACGTCCCCGCAGTTCGTTCGCCTCTCGCCAGGCCTGGATGCGCCGCGGCCGGATCAGGAAATACTGGTAGGGCTCGTCGAGCTCGCGCGGGTCGAACCCGGTCCTGGTCGCGAACGCGTCGCCCGCTTTCGGGCCGAGGTCGGCGATGTCCACCGGCTCGGCGCTGCCCTCGACGACAACGACGTCGCGCGTGGGCCCGAGGCTGAGCCGCACCCGATCGTCCGCCAGCAGGTTGCGGCCGGTGACCGAGGCGCGCGGGGTCGAGATGACGAACGCGGTCCCGTCCCAGAGGTAGGAGAGCGGGATGAGGTGGACGCCGCCCGGGGAGCCCGACGTCGCGACCCAGAGATCGACGTCGGCCTCCAGTCTCGCGCGCGTGTCCCGCAGCCTCTCCTCAAGTCCACGCGGCGGCGCGCTCGTCATGCTTCCTCCAGTCACTTGGCGGAGATCCCTTCCGACGGCCAGGCAGGGCAGGGCAACGGTAGAACATCATGGCGTGGGAGTCAGTGCTGCGGTCTCCCATGCGAACCCGTCCGGGTCGGTGAAAGCCCCGACATCGCCGCCGATCATGATCCGGTGCGATCCGGTGCCTTCGGGAGAGACGCCGACGACCTTGGCCAGGCCACGGCGCTTGTACAGGGCCAGCTTGACGGGACCCGTCCCGGTGGCGAACTCGACGTACTTGCTGCCGAAGCTCTTCGCCACGGCGAGGCCGCGGTCGACGTAGAACCGCTTGCTCTGGGCCATGTCCACGACTCCCAGCAGAAGAACGATCTCGTCGATCTGCCGGGTGGCCGGGCCGGTGTCCTTCTTCGACGAAGATGCGACCTGCCAGATCGTCCCGTCCGGGGCCTGTACGACGCCCCCGTAGCCCCACAGCGACTTGGCAGCGGGCTTCAGCGTCGCGGCGCCGGCGTCCACGGCGGCGTCGATGAGGGCGTTGACGTCGGCCGGCTGGGAGACCACGAGCGACAGCGTGAACCCGCGGAAGCCGGTCGTCGGTGCCTCCGAGGCCCGAAGGCGTGTCTGACTGCCCAGGCCGAAGGCGGTGGTGTAGAAGCGGTTGGCGGCCGTGGGGTCGGCCACGTCGAGGGTGACGAATTCGATGGATGCCATGACCATCACGCTAGTTATGGCTCGGCGACCGGCGCTTCTTGATTCCTGACCGGTCTTGTCACCTGTTTGTGCCACGCACGGCGGCATGCCGACCAGCTAGGTGAAGCGACTGCTGAAGGTGCCCAGCGCTGAGCAGCCGGCCGGGGAGCAGATCTCAGTGCCGCTGGGGTCGCGGCGACGTCGTACCGCCGACGGGCGCCCGATACGCCGTGTCATGAGATATGCGTACGGCGACTGGCCGTAGGTCGGCCGGAACCGCGGTGGGACGCGTGGTGCTGCGGACTCGCCCAGGAGAGGAAGCTACGCCGCCGGGACCCGTCCCGCGCCCCTGGAGCCCGAGCGTCGCATGCTCCATTGCGCGAGCGGCAGGAGGGCGGCCGCCAGTGCCTGGCCGTCCGGGGCCAGGCGGTAGCGGATCTGTACGGGCGTAGTGGGGATGACGGTGCGCTCGATGAGGCCCGCGGCCTCGAGTTCCTTCAGGCGCTGGGAGAGCAGCCGGTCGGAGATGCCGTCGATCATCGCGCGGTACTCGCCGAAACGCCGGGCGCCCCGGTCGGCGGCCTGCAGTACCGAACCCGTCCAGCGGCGTCCGATCAGTTCGAGGGTGCCCTCGAAGCTCGGGCAGGAGTCGTCATGCGGGCCGCATGCCGCCATGACGTCTACAGCCCGAAGAGCCGCGCCCCGTTCTCGTAGCAAACCCCGCGCAACCACGCATCCCCCAGTCCGAGCCGTTCAAGCACCTCGAGCTGGTGGACGTACTCATACGGGATGTTGGGGAAGTCGGACCCGAGCAGAATGCGATCGCCGAGCTCGGCGAGCCGGCCGAGTTCGGTCGCCGGGAAAGGGCTGAAGCGCTCGCTGAAATCCGTGAACACCATGGTCGTGTCCAGGCGCACCTCTGCGTACCGCTCGGCCAGGTCCAGGAAGTCGGTGTACTCCGGCATCCCCATGTGCGCCACGATCAGGGGCAGGCGCGGATGCCGGGCGAGGATCCGCCCCACCGGCTCCGGCCCGGTGTGTTTGCCGGGTGCGGGACCCGAGCCGCAGTGCATGACCACGGGGACTCCCGCCTCGGCCAGCATCCCCCACACCGGATCGAGCAGCTCGTGAGTCGGGTCGTACGCCCCCACCTGCACATGGGATTTGAAGACCCGAGCCCCCGCCTCGACCGCCGTGCGCACATACTCCTCCACGCCCTCCTCGGGATAGAGGGTGGCCGTGTGCAGACAGTCGGGCGTACGTCCCGCGAAGTCGGCGGCCCATTCGTTCAGCCAGGGCGCCATGCCGGCCTTGTGCGGATAGAGCATCGCGGTGAAGGCGCGGACTCCGAACTGCCGCAGCAGCGCGACCCGTTCCTCCTCCTCGTGCCGATAGGTGATCCCCCACTCGATGCCGGTCGCCGGGCCGACCGCGTCGAAGTACTCCCACACCTTGCGCAGGACGCGCTCCGGCATGAAGTGCGTGTGTACGTCGACAAGCCCGGGGACCCCGATACGTCGCCGAAACCTCTCCACAGCCTCGGCTTCACCCGGCCGTACGCGTCGCGCAGTCATGTCCTCACTGTCACGTACACGCGCCGTCAGAACAACTCCCTTGATCCCTGCGGTCACTCGGACCCGAACACCGCCTGGCTGACGTCGTTGGGCCCGTCGAACTTCTTCTTGGGCAGGGACTCGATGCGCTCCACGAGTGAGCTGTCGGCGCCGTTGTCCCGTGCGCGCCGCGCCAGGTCCTTCTGGTCGGCCGGGTAGTCGGCTCCCTTGAGTGCCTTCTGCAGATCTATGGGGCTGATGCCGGCCATGTCTGCGTTCTTCCAAGAGCACTTGCTGTTCGGCTTGTGCGAGTACCCGGCCTCCGGGTGCCCATTCGGAGATCGCCGCACCGGCCGACAGGTATCGACCGTGGTCAGAAGGGGCGGCGCCAGTCGGCAGGACGGCACCGACACGGTCGGCGGTCACGGCCCGTCGGGCTCTACCAGCGCGGAGCGGGTGCGGTCCCGGTGCGCAGGCGGGCGCCCTGGCGCAGCAGCTCGTCCTGGACAAGCGGGTGGGCCACCTCGCGCGGGGCGCATCCCTGGCGCACGGCCAGGGCCGCGCACACGCCGGCCGCCTGCCCGGTGGCCATGGCGATGGGCATCACACGGTAGGAGGAGTGCGCCACGTGCGTGCCCGAGATGCAGCGCCCCGCGACCAGGAGCCGGTCCGTCTCCCGCGGCAGCAGACAGCGCAGCGGGATGTCGTAGAAGCGGCCGGCGGGTACGCGCTTGAGGAGGGTGCCGGTGCCCTCGGGATTGTGGATGTCGATCGGGTAGGCGCCGTGCGCGACGGCGTCCGGGAAGGGGCGTGCGGCCAGGATGTCGTGGCCGGTGAGCTTGTAGTCGCCCAGGATGCGGCGGGTCTCCCGGACGCCGATGTGGGAGCCGCTCTGCACGACGTACGACTCCTCGAAGCCGGGGACGTGGTGGCGCAGGAAGTGGTCGATCTGGGCGAGCTGGCGGCGGGCCACGTACTCGGCGCGGGTCAGGTCCCAGACATTGACCCCCAGCGCCCTGGTGACGCGGGTGCTGTTGACGCTGACCTCGCCGGGATGCGGGGTGGCGAAGAACAGCACGTCCTCGCGGGGCAGGGTGAGCTCGCCGTCCGCGGTGGCCTCCTGGACGAGGTCCCACAGGCCGTGCACGCCGCGCCACTGGTCGGGGTGGGTCCGGACGTACTCGGCGAACCGCGGGCGCACGAAGTCCGCCACCCGGAACATGAGCGTCATCGGCTGCACGAGTCCGTCCTCGTCACGGCCGATCTCGTACGGGGCTCCGCAGGCGGCCGCGACATCGCCGTCGCCGGTGCCGTCCACGACCACACCGGCGTCGATCGCCACCGGTCCCGACTTGGTCTCGAACACCACCCGCCAGCCGTCGTCGAGCGGCAGCGCCGCGGAGGCGAAGGAGTGGAACAGCATCCGCACCCCGGCCTCGTCGAGCAGGTCCAGCAGCACCAGTTTGAAGATCTCCGGATCGAACGGCACCGTGTAGCCGGTCTCGACGGAGGGCGGGACACAGCCGCCCCGCTCGGCGAGCCGGTCGAGCAGCCGCCACAGCACACCGGCGACGACCGGTTCGCCCTCGCCGTGGTCGGTGGGCAGCAGGCGGGTGGCGTCCCCGTCCCCGAAGACGGCCTGTTTGTGCTCGTTGTGGAACGACATCAGCGGCATGACCAGCGCCGCGGTCGCGTTGCCGCCGAGGAACCCGTAGCGCTCGACGAGCACCACCTCGGCGCCGGCCTCGGACGCCGCGAGTGCGGCGCCGCAGCCGGCGGGGCCGCCGCCGACCACGAGGACGTCGGTCCGGCCCGCGTACCGGGCGGAGCGCGGTGGCAGCGTGACCGTGCGGTGTTCTCGGGGTTCTTCCAGGATCGGCATCGGGTGCTCCCGTCGACGGCCTTCCGGGTACGGACATCGAGGCACGTGCCGGCCGGGTCCGGCGGCCTCGGCCGGTCAGGCCCCCGCGCTCTCGACGGTCCTGAGGCCGTCCGGGCGGTCGATGCCCTCGGCGGCGCCGCCCATGCCCTCGATGGTGTCGAGCAGGACGCCGCAGCGGGCGCAGGTCTCCCTGGCCAGCCCGCACAGCTCGCCGACGCGGGAACGCAGCTCGTCGTGCCGCTGGGGGTACTCGTCCCACAGCCGGTCCACTTCCGCCAGCAGCAGTCCGGCCTGCTCGCGTGCCACCCCGACCAGCGCCGGCGCGCCCATCCGGCGGGCGAAGTCGAAGACCTTGCCCGAGTAGGGCAGCGGCAGGAACGGCAGCCCGGACAGGGCGGCGAAGATCAGGAAGTGCAGGCGCATGCCGACGGCCAGATCCAGATGGCGCATGAAGCCGAGGACCTGCCCGGGGCTGTAGGTGCCGTTGAGGATGCGCCCGTGCTCCGGTGCGGTCATGTGGGACAGCACCGCGTGCGCGTGCCGTACGTCGTGGCGTTCCATCGGGAGGAACACCACATGGGCGTCCAGGCGCCGGACCAGGAAGTCGGCCACGTCGGCGAGCAGCGCGTGATAGTCGCCCTCGTCGAGCTTCTCGGCCGCCCGGCCCGGTTCCCGTACCGACATGCCCACCAGCCGGCCGGCGGTCGGAATGCCCTCGTTCCTCATCATGCGGTCCGTGAACGGCTCCGGGGTCAGCAGCAGCGCCGGATCGGCGGTGACGGTGACCTCCCGCTCGACGCCGACCTCCTCCAGGACCAGCCGCGACTCCTCGTCGCGCACCACGACGTCGTCCATCTTCGGCAGCACGTCACGCACCGCCTCGCGGTCCTCGGCCTCCCGCAGCGGACCCGCGCCGACGGCGTACGCGAACGTCCGCACGCCGCGGGACTGCGCCGCGCGGACCACCCGAAGGTACCGGCGCGCCTCGCCGTCGTAGAGGATGCCACCGCCGCCCATCACCAGCAGGTCCAGGCCGGACAGTGCGTCCATCACCTGGCTCTGCGCGACACCCTCCCAGTTCACGACCTCGTCGACACCGCGGTGGTGGAGACGGGTGTGCTCGGCGTTGCGGCTGAAGACGACCAGCCGGGCGTCCGGGCGATGGGTACGCAGACAGCCCAGGACGCAGGCCAGGATCGATTCGTCGCCGATGTTGAAGCCGCCGTAGGAACCGAGCACGCCGATACGTGGGCCCGGTATGCCGCTGATCGGGTGCAGATGCTCGTGCGGAGTGGTCATCTGTGGGCTCCCGTCGCGTCGGAGTCGGTCGCAGGTACGGACGTCGGTCCGGAAGGTCAGGGACAGGCTGCCGGTCCCTGACGGAATACGGGGTCGGGCACGTCGCCGCCGCGGCGGACGCATCTGCTCTACCGGCTGGGTTGCCGTGGACCGGGAGGGCAAACCCTCCGAGCGGAAGGGGTGAAGCGGGAGCCGCCGGTGTTCGGCCCGTCCGCTCCGGCAGGCAGCCGTCCCCACGTCCCGGGCACCCCCTGCCCCTGACACGGCGGCCGGCCGGTCGGCGCACGCGGCCGGTCCTCCGGTGCACACGCAGGCACGGCCCTCGCGGGACGCTGACCAGGCCGAACGCATCGTCGTCCAGTGGGTCGGCCGGGACAACGGCGCTACGAAACTCGGAGCAGCTGCAGCACCTTGTACATGAGGTCAGCTGTGCCGACTACACGACTCACCCTCACTGTCGCGCGGTGTGGTCGTAGAACCCGTGCCCGCTCTTGCGGCCCAGGCGGCCGGCGGCGACCATGCGGCGCAGCAGCGCGGGAGGCGCGTACAGCGGCTCCTTGAACTCCTCGTACATCGACTCCGCGACCGCCTGTGCGGTGTCGAGGCCGATGAGGTCGAGCAGGCGCAGGGGGCCCATGGGGTGGGCGCAGCCCAGTTCCATGCCGCGGTCGATGTCCTCGGGAGTCGCGGAGCCGGTCTCCACCATGCGGACCGCGGCGAGCAGATAGGGCACGAGGAGTGCGTTGACCACGAAGCCGGAGCGGTCGGTCGCCTCGACGACCTCCTTGCCCAGGGCTTCGGAGGCGAAGGCCCTGGCCCGTACGAGGGTGTCGGGACTTGTGGTGAGGGCCGGGATGATTTCGACGAGGGTCTGGACGGGTACGGGGTTGAAGAAGTGGATGCCCAGGACATGGGTGGGTCGCCGGGTGGCCATGGCGAGGTCGACGATGGGGATCGACGAGGTGTTGGTGGCCAGAATGGCCTCGGGGTCGGTGACGACCTGGTCGAGGGTCTTCAGGACGCCGGTCTTCAGCTCGCGGTTCTCGGCGACGGCCTCGATCACGAACTGGCGGTCGGCCAGGTCCTTGAGGTCGTCGGTGAAGGTCAGGCGGGCGCGCGCGCCGTCCCGCTCCTCCTCGGTGATCTTGCCGCGGCGCAGACCCCGGTCGAGGGAGGCCTCGACGCGTCGGCGGCCGGCCTCGGCTGCGTCGGAGGACGACTCGGCGACGAGTACGTCGATGCCGCTGCCGCTGCCGCTGAGGGCGGCGACTTCGGCGATGCCGGAGCCCATGAGGCCGCAGCCGACGACACCGAGACGCGAGACAGTTTCCATGCGGGTGGCCCTTTACGTGAAGCGGAGAGTGGACAGGCCTGTGCTCAGGCCGTCTTCAGACGTTGCGGCGGTACTCGCCGCCGACTTCGAAGAACGCCTCGGTGATCTGCTGGAGTGAGCAGACCCGGGCGGCGTCCATCAGTACGGCGAAGGCGTTCTCGCCGCTGGTGGCGGCGCGCTTGAGTTCGGTGAGGGCGGCCTCCGCCTCGGCGCGATGGCGTCCGCGGAAGTCCTCGACGCGGGCGAGCTGGGACTGCTTCTCCCCCTCGGTGGCGCGGGCCAGTTCCACCGTCGCGTGCTCGCTGTCACCGCCGGGCTTGCGGAAGGTGTTGACGCCGATGATCGGCAGCGTGCCGTCGTGCTTGCGCTGCTCGTAGAGCATCGACTCGTCCTGGATGCGGCCCCGCTGGTAGCCGGTCTCCATGGCGCCGAGGACTCCGCCGCGCTCGCTGATGCGCTCGAACTCGGTGAGGACGGCCTCTTCGACGAGGTCGGTGAGTTCGTCGATGATGTACGAGCCCTGGAGCGGGTTCTCGTTCATCGCCAGGCCCCACTCGCGGTTGATGATGAGCTGGATGGCGAGGGCGCGGCGGACGGAGTCCTCGGTGGGGGTGGTGACGGCCTCGTCGTAGGCGTTGGTGTGCAGGCTGTTGCAGTTGTCGTAGATCGCGATGAGCGCCTGCAGGGTGGTGCGGATGTCGTTGAAGTCCATCTCCTGGGCGTGCAGGGAGCGTCCCGAGGTCTGGACGTGGTACTTGAGCTTCTGGCTGCGCTCCCCCGCCCCGTACTTCTCGCGCATGGCGACCGCCCAGATGCGGCGGGCGACCCGGCCGAGGACGGTGTACTCGGGGTCCATGCCGTTGGAGAAGAAGAAGGACAGGTTGGGCGCGAAGTCGTCGACGGACATGCCGCGAGCGAGGTACGCCTCGACGTAGGTGAAGCCGTTGGTGAGGGTGAAGGCGAGCTGGCTGATGGGGTTCGCCCCGGCCTCGGCGATGTGGTAGCCGGAGATGGACACCGAGTAGAAGTTGCGCACTCCCTGCTCGATGAACCACTCCTGGATGTCGGCCATCATCCGCAGGCTGAACTCGGTGGAGAACAGGCAGGTGTTCTGGCCCTGGTCCTCCTTGAGGATGTCGGCCTGGACCGTGCCCCGGGTGTTCTGCAGGACGTAGGACCGGATCTCCCGGCTCTCCTCGGCGGTCGGTTCGCGGCCGTGTTCGGCGGTGAAGGCGTCGAGCCGCTGGTCGATGGCCGTGTTGAGGAAGAAGGCCAGGACGGTGGGGGCCGGGCCGTTGATGGTCATGGAGACCGAGGTGGTGGGGGACGTGAGGTCGAAGCCCGCGTAGAGCGCCTTCATGTCGTCGAGGGTGGCCACGGACACGCCCGAGGTGCCGATCTTGCCGTAGATGTCGGGGCGCAGGGCCGGGTCGTGGCCGTAGAGGGTGACGGAGTCGAAGGCGGTGGACAGCCGGGTGGCCTCGCTGTCCTTGGACAGATAGCGGAAGCGGCGGTTGGTGCGCTGGGGGTCGCCCTCGCCGGCGAACATCCGGGCCGGGTCCTCGCCCTCGCGCTTGAACGGGAACACGCCCGCGGTGAAGGGGAAGCGGCCGGGCAGGTTCTCCGCGCGCAGGAAGCGCAGGAGTTCGCCGTGGTCGGTGTAGCGGGGCAGGGCGACGCGGGGGACGAGGTTGCCGGACAGGGACTCGCGGACCAGGGCGGTGCGCTGCTCCCGGCCGCGGGTGACGGTCACCAGTTCCTCGCCCGAGTACGCCTGTACGGTCTCCGGCCAGTCCGCAAGGAGGTTCCGCGCGGACGCGTCGAGGCCTTCCTCGGCGTCGACGAGCAGTTTCTCGACGTCGGCGGTGGGTGCTTCGATCGCGGTCAGTTCGTCCCGTACGGCGGTCAGGCGCTGGACGCGCCGGGCGGCGTCGGCCTGCGTGGCGGTGTCGGCGTGGTAGCCGCGTACGGTCTCGGCGATCTCGGCGAGGTAGCGCACCCGGGTGGTGGGCACGATCTGCGCGGCGCCGCTGGAGTGGCGTACGTCTGTCGCCGGGAGGATGCCCGGGCCGGCCGCCAGGCCGCGTTCGGTGAGCAGGCCGAGCAGGTGCTGGTAGAGGGCGGTGACGCCGTCGTCGTTGAAGGTGGCGGCGCTGGTGCCGTAGACCGGCATGTCCTCGGGACGCGAGCCGAACGCCTCGCGGTTGCGGACCAGTTGGCGGCCTACGTCGCGCATCGCGTCCGCCGCGCCGCGCCGTTCGAACTTGTTGATGGCGACGACGTCGGCGAAGTCCAGCATGTCGATCTTCTCGAGCTGGGAGGCGGCACCGAACTCGGGCGTCATGACGTACAGCGACACGTCGGAGTACGGGGCGATGGCGGCGTCGCCCTGTCCGATGCCGGGGGTTTCCACGATCACCAGGTCGTATCCGGCGGCCTTGCAGGCGGCGATGGAGTCGGTGAGGCCTTCGGGGAGTTCGTGGTGGCCGCGGGTGGCCAGGGAGCGGAAGAAGACCCGGTCGCCGTCCAGGCTGTTCATCCGGATGCGGTCGCCGAGCAGGGCGCCGCCGCCGCGCCGCCGGGTCGGGTCGACGGCGAGCACGGCCACCCGCAGCTTGTCCTGCTGGTCGAGGCGCAGGCGCCGTACGAGTTCGTCGGTGAGGGAGGACTTGCCCGCGCCGCCGGTGCCGGTGATGCCGAGGACCGGGACGGAGCGGGCGGCCGCGGCGCGGCGGAGCGCGCCGAGGTCCTCGTCCGGCACGGTGGCTGCCTGCAGGGCGCTGAGCAGCCGCGCGAGGGCAGGGCGTTCGCCGGCGAGTACGGCGGCGAGCTGAGCGGGGGTGTCCTGCCAGGGAGCCGTGTCGCACTCCCTGATGATGGTGTTGATCATGCCGGTGAGGCCGAGGCGCTGTCCGTCCTCCGGGGAGAAGATCCGTACCCCGGCGTCGGCGAGCCGCTGGATCTCCTCGGGGACGATCACCCCTCCCCCGCCGCCGAAGACCTTCACATGGCCGGCGCCGCGTTCGCGGAGCAGTTCGGCCAGGTATTCGAAGTACTCGACATGGCCGCCCTGGTAGGAGCTGACGGCCACGCCCTGGACGTCCTCCTCCAGCGCGGCGTCCACGACCTCGCCCACCGAGCGGTTGTGGCCGAGGTGGACGACCTCGGCCCCCTGCGCCTGGAGGATGCGCCGCATGATGTTGATCGAGGCGTCATGGCCGTCGAAGAGGCTGGACGCGGTGACGAGGCGCACCGGGTGCTGCGCTTGGTGAAGCTGCGGTGTGCTGGTGCCATCGCTCACGGTGTACTCCGGACGGCCTGCCCGTGGGGACGGGCGACGGGTGGGAGGCTCAGATTACTAGGACGTCCTAGTAATTTACTAGGACGCCCTAGTATTTTCGGCAGCTTCCCTCATCGACTGGTTGTAGTCAATGACAAGAAACCAGGGCGGGACGGATTGCCGACGCTCCGTCAGGAGCCCGCAGCTCCGGTCTGACGCGGTCGCCGGTACGGCTTCACCGCGCGGCGCGCGATGGCGAAGCGATGGGTCTCGGACGGACCGTCATAGATCCGGAACGGCCGTACCTCCCTGATCAGTCGCGCCAGCGGGGCATCCTCGGCCGAGATGCCCAGCGCGCCACAGATCTGCACCGCCCGGTCGACGATCCGGCCCACCGCCTCGGCCACGAAGACCTTGGACACCGAGGAGAACTGCGCGGCACTCGCGGAGCCGGTGTCCAACTCCCAGGCGGTACGCCAGATCAACGCGCGGCTCGCCTCGATGTCGATCTCGGAGTCGGCCAGCATCTGCTGCACCATGCCGAGATCCCCGAGCAGCGAGCCGAAGGCCTCGCGGGTCCCGGCGCGCTCCAGGGCGACGTCCCGGGCGCGAGTCGCGGCGCCGAGCCAGCGCATGCAGTGCGTCAGCCGGGCGGGACCGAGGCGGACCTGGGCGTTCTCGAAGCCCCGGTGCACCTGGCCGAGCACCTGATCCTCGCCCACCACGCATTCCCGACCGGCCCGGCCACCTCCCCGGTCAGCATGTCGACGTGCGCCTGACCTCCGACGACGGCTACCAGGCCGTGCGCAGCTATTCGTCGGCCGCGCCCGCCGACGGCAACCGCGTCGAACTGGGCGTGCAGGCGGTACCCGACGGGGAGGTCTCGCCGTATCCGGCCGACGCGGTGCCCGTGGGCGCGGAGGTGGAGGTGCGGGGACCGCTCGGTAACTGGTTCGTGTGGCGGCCGGGGCGGACCGAGCCGGTGCTCCTGGTGGGGGGTGGCTCGGGGGTCGTCCCGCTGACGGCCATGGTGCGCGCCCACCGCCAGTCGCTCTCGCGGGGCGCCCTCCACCTGCTGTACTCCGTGCGCAGTGCGGACGACGCCTGGTACCACGAGGACCTCACCGACGGGCATCCCGATCTTGACGTCCGCCTCGTGTACACCCGCAAGGCGCCGCCGGGCACCGCCCGCGCCCCGGGCCGGGTCACGGCGGCCGACCTGGCGGAGGCGACGGCCGGGCTGCTGCCGGCGAGCCCCGTCCACGTCTGCGGCCCCACCGGGTTCGTCGAGGCGGTCGGCGATCTGCTGACCGGCCTGGGACGGGATCCGGCGACCATGCGCACCGAACGCTTCGGCTGACCCCGACGTTGGAGGACCCCGTGCCGGATACCGCCGCTCATCTCGACGGCAACTGCCTTGCCGGACCGCTTTCGGAGATCCTCTCCGTGGAAGCGACCGACGCCTGGTGGCGCTGCCCGGAGTGCGCCCGCTCGGGGCCGCTCGCCGAGTTCCACGTCTACGGCCCCGAGCCCGGTCTCACCGCCCGCTGCCCCGGCTGCGCGCACGTGGCGCTGCGGCTGGTGCGTGAGGAGCGGTATGTGTGGCTGACGCTGGGCGGGGGCGCCGGCGCGTTCCGTTTCGCCGTCGCCTGAACCCCCGCCCGGGCCGCCCGGGTCCCGGCGGTCAGCCGCCGAGGGCCGCCATCACCACGTCCTTGGCCTCCTCCTGGACCCGGCGCAGGTGGTCGGGTCCCTGGAACGACTCGGCGTAGATCTTGTAGACGTCCTCGGTGCCCGAGGGGCGGGCGGCGAACCAGGCGTTCTCGGTGGTCACCTTGATGCCGCCGATGGCCGCCCCATTGCCGGGGGCCTCGGTGAGGACGCCGGTGACCGCCTCGCCGGCCAGGGTGTCCGCCGTGACCTGCGCGGGCGAGAGCTTGGCCAGCAGCGCCTTCTCCTCGCGGGTCGCCGGGGCGTCGATGCGGGCGTAGGCGGGATCGCCGAAGCGGGCCGTCAGGGCGGCGTAGTGCTCCGACGGGGTCTTCCCGGTGACGGCGGTGATCTCGGAGGCGAGCAGCGCCAGGATGATGCCGTCCTTGTCGGTGGTCCACACCGAGCCGTCGCGGCGCAGGAACGACGCGCCGGCCGACTCCTCGCCGCCGAACCCGAGCGAGCCGTCGACCAGGCCGTCCACGAACCACTTGAAGCCGACGGGCACCTCGACGAGGCGCCGCCCGAGGTCGGCCGCGACACGGTCGATCATGGAGGACGACACCAGTGTCTTGCCGATGCCTGTGTGGTCGGGCCACTGCTCGCGGTGGGCGTACAGGTAGGCGATGGCGGCGGCCAGGTAGTGGTTGGGGTTCATCAGACCCGCGTCCGGGGTGACGATGCCGTGCCGGTCGGCGTCGGCGTCGTTGCCCGTGGCGATCTGGAAGCGGTCCCGCTGCTCGATGAGCGAGGCCATCGCGTACGGCGACGAGCAGTCCATGCGGATCTTGCCGTCCCAGTCCAGCGTCATGAAACGCCAGGTGGGGTCCGCGAGCGGGTTGACCACGGTCAGGTCGAGCCGGTGCTCCTCGGCGATCCGGCCCCAGTAGGCGACCGAGGCCCCGCCGAGCGGATCGGCGCCGATCCGGACGCCGGCGGCACGGATCGCGTCCAGGTCAAGGACGGCAGGCAGGTCTGCGACGTAGGTGCCGAGGAAGTCGTAGCGCCCGGTGCCGGGGGCCGTGAGGGCCCGGACGTACGGGATGCGGCGTACGTCCTTCAGCCCGGCCGTGATGATCTCGTTGGCGCGGTCCTGGATCCAGGACGTCGCCTCGGATCCGGCCGGGCCGCCGCTGGGCGGGTTGTACTTGAAGCCGCCGTCCGCGGGCGGGTTGTGCGAGGGGGTGACGACCACGCCGTCCGCGAGGCCGGTGGCACGACCGCGGTTGTGGGCGAGGATGGCGTGCGAGACGGCCGGGGTGGGGGTGTAGCCGTCGGCGACGTCGATGAGCACGGTCACGTCGTTGGCGGCGAACACCTCCAGTGCGGTGACCCGGGCGGGCTCGGACAGGGCGTGCGTGTCGGCGCCGAGGAAGAGGGGCCCGTCGGTGCCCTGCGCGCTGCGGTACTCGCAGATGGCCTGGCTGGTCGCGGCGATGTGGTCCTCGTTGAACGCCGTGCTCAGGGACGACCCGCGGTGCCCTGACGTACCGAACGCCACCCGTTGCCCCGGGTCGGCCGGGTCGGGGTGCAGCGCGTAGTACGCGGTCACCAACCGGGCGACGTCGACAAGGTCCTCGGCACCCGCCGGCCGACCCGCTCGTTCATGCTGCATGTGCGTTCCTCCGCATGGCTTGCTCCGTCGCTCGACGTCCCATCTTTCCTCGTCACGGGGCGGGTGTGCGAGGGCCCGGCCGCCGTGCAGTACAGCGAGCGGGTTCCACGGGACCTCGCATGACGTCAGGCGTCGTCGACCGTCGCGGTGACGGGCGTGCCGGTCTCGACGGTGCGGCTGACCGTGCAGAGCCGGTCGTGGGAGGACTTGACCGCCCTCGGGAGGATCGCTCGGGCGCGATCCGCGCCTTCTCCGTCTGCGAAGGCGACGGAGAAGGTGACCGAGAGGTCGGTCATCCGGTTGCCGAGCTCGTCGCTGATCTTGTTGCCGGTCACCGCGACGGAGAACCTGGTGGGCTCCGCGTGGCGGCTGGTGGCGATGTCGACGTCCACCGCCGTGCAGCCTCCGAGTGCGGCGAGCAACAACTCGACCGGGGTGAACTCGGTACCCCCGTGCGGATCGGAGCCGGTGCCGAAGCTGATCGTGCCGCCGCGGGCGTTCGTCGCGGTGAAGTGGCCGGTGCTGGTTCGCTCGACGGTGACGGAGCGCAGGGAATCTTCGGTCATGCCGTCGACACTAAGACCTGCACCGGCCACTCGGTGCGCAGGATGCGGCCGGCGTCCGGCTCGTGCCGGCCCTGCAACCGGCCGGCTCCGGCGCCCGGTTGCAGGACGCGACGGCGGCCCCGGCCTCACCGCCGACGCCATCACGGTCGCCTTCGAACGCGGCGCCCTCACCGACCGTGCGGCGGCATCCGCCCGGTCGGCAGTCGGCTGCGGCCTGGCCATCGCGCACCGCCTGAGCACACCCGGCCCGGCGGCACGATCACCGCCCTCGGGCGAGCGCCGAACCGGGGGCGCCTGCTTCACCGTACGTCTGCCTCGACACCGTTCCTCATGTGTCAGCGGATCCTGGCGCCGTACACGTGGTGGACCGTCATCGCCATCAGCACCCTGCGGTCGGACACCATCACCGACCGGTACTCGTCCCAGTCCGGATGCTCCCCGGCGGCGATGCGGTAGTAGTTCACCAGCGCCTCGACCTCGGGACCGTAGGGGTCGGTTCCCGGACCGGTGAGGGTCGCCGTGCCTTCGGCGGTGGCCCACGCCCAGCCGTCGGGGCTGGTGACCTCCAGCGCGGCTCGTGGGTCCCGTCGCAGATTCGCCGTCTTGGCCGATGCCGCGCTCATCGAGACGTGGATGACATCGGCCTCCGGGTCGTAGAAGGGCATGACGGGTGACAGTTGTGGGCGGCCGTCCGACTTGATCGTGGCGAGGACACCGAGTCGGCTTTCCGCGAGCAGGGGGCGTGGGTCGAAGGGTGTGGCCGTCATGGGCGCTCTCCTGAGGGCTTGCGGAACTGCTCGATCATTGCCGCGTAGCCGCTGCCGCCGTGCCCGTCAGCCACCGCCCGGTCGGTCAGGGACTTGATGAGCCTCGGAAGTTCGGCGTTGACACCGAGGAACTCACTCTCCTGGATGGCGTGCTCCATCGCGGCCTGGTGAGTGTCAAGGGTGGCATCAAGGGCCGGATACGTGCCGTCGTCGACCTGATGGGCGTAGTCGGACAGCCAGTCGGTCACCATGCCGATGCCCTTCTTCGCGAGCGGTGCGAACGCCGCGGCGTCCACCCCCGCCGCGCCGAGCAGGGCGGCACCCTGCAGGAAGCCGTTCCCGATGCCCCACATCAGGCCCAGCACGGCCGCCTCGTGCAGCGACGACAGGCCATGGTCGTCACCAATGTATGTCGTTCCCGCGGCGAGGCTCGTCAGGGTCGGTTCGTGCAGGTCGAAGGCCGACCGGGGCCCGCTGTAGAGGACGACGGCGTCCGCCGTGCCGATGGCCCCGGGGGCGGCCATGATGGCGCCGTCGAGGTAGGTGCCGCCCTGCCGCGTCGCCCATGCGGCGGTCTCACGGGCCTGCGTCGTGGTGCCCGAGGTCAGGTTGACCAGGACCCGGCCGTCGAGGACATCGCCCAGCGGACCGAGCAGTGCGTGCACAGCGTCGTAGTCCGAGACGCAGACGACCACGAGCGGGCCGGCCACGACGGCGTCGCGGACCGAGTCGGCGAGTTTCCCGCCTTGGGCGACAAGTTGTTCGGCCTTGGCCTCCGTGCGGTTCCACACGGTCGTGGGGTGCCCCGCACGCAGGAACGCTCCGGCCAGCGCCTGGCCCATCAGGCCCAGGCCCAGGACCGTCACGGGGGTGGGGCCGGCGCCGGGGTTGCGCGTCAAGTGCTCTTTGGATGGAGCCGAGTTGGTGGTCATGGCAGAATCGTCAACCTTCATACCGGTATGAAGGTCAAGGGGGAATCACCGTGCTGATCGGAGAGTTGAGCCGACGGACCGGAGTCCGCGCCCATCAGCTGCGCTACTACGAGGCCCAGGGCCTGCTCGTACCCGTCCGCAAGGCCAGTGGCTACCGCGAGTACAGCGACGACGACGTCCTGACCGTGGCGCAGATCAGGAACCTGCTCGAAGCCGGACTGTCGACCCAGGAGATCGGGTTCCTTCAGCCCTGCGTCACCGGCACGGGTCCCGACCTCAAACCCTGCCCCGAGCTCCTGACCACCTTGCGAGCTCGCCTCCAGGGGCTGGACGAACAGATCGACCTGCTCATCCGCTCCCGCCAGGTCCTCCACGACTACATCGATGCCACCGAACGGCATGCTCCCTCCCGCTGAGGCTGAGTGGGAGGGACCTGCCAGGGCCTGCTCTGTCGTCTACTTGCCCCAGAGCTTCCGGTACGCCTCGCGGTAGCCCTTCGGGTCCCAGGAGGATCCGCCGCCGCTGTTGGCCGCCGTGGTGATGTGCGCCGGGGCTATGTAGCCGCTGGCGGGCTGGTGGGCGAAGGCGCGGTTGAACTCGTCGACGATCTGCCAGCCCTCCTCGGACAGCGGCTCGGACAGCGGCTCGGGCACCGTGGCCGCCTGGAACTGCTTGCTGTTGATGCGCTGGAAGGCGGACGGGTCGCCGTCGCCCGCGCCGATGCTGAAGGGGGCACCGTTGCCCTGCTTGCCGCCCGCCCGCAGCGCGGGTGCCGCGTCGGCGAAGTACAGGTCGTTGATGGCCACGGAGTTCGTCCACTTGGTGCCGAAGCGGGACAGCAGCGCGGAGACCTCCTGCGGGGTGCGGCTGCTGGCGTCGCCTGAAGACCACCACGCCGGCCCGGCCGTTGGACTGGCTGATGATCCAGTCGGCGCTGATCTTCGCGACATCCTCGACCTTGGTGGTGATGTTGCTGAAGAGCTTCGGGTTCGTGCTGGGTCCGGGGGTGCCGACGGCGTGCCGGCCGATGAGCGGGATACCGGCCGCGTTGGCCTGAGCGACCTGCTGGGCGGTCGACTTGGGGTCGAAGCCGGACAGGACGATGCCGGCGGGCTTCACGGCGACGGCCTGGCCGACGGCGGCCTGGATACCGGCCGGGGTGCCCTGGCCGTCGATGATCCGCACCGTCCAGCCGATGGTCTTGGCGGCCTCCTTGACGCCTTCGGCGGCGCCCGCGACTCCGGGGTTGGTCATGCTCTGGGCGACGTGGACGATGATCTTGCCCGCGACCGCCTTGGGTCCGGTGGTCGGTCCGCCCCAGGGGGCGTCGACGGCCTCGGCGGCCGCGACCGCCTTCTTCGCCTTCGCCAGTACGGCAGGGCAGCCGGCCTTCGAGGACCCGCCGACGGTGGTGGAGCCGGCGCTCTCTGAGCCCCGGGTGCAGCCCGCGAGGGAAGCGGTGAGCACGGCCAGGACGGCCACCGCTCTGAGTGTTGCCTTGCGGGTGGGGTGGTACGAGACGGTGGGGATCCTTGGGAGATACGGCAGGCAAGCGAACGGGCGCGGAGGTTCGGCCGCGGTCAGGGTGTGCGCGGCGCGTCGTCGGTGGACGCGGCGGTGGCGCGCGTCGGCGGCTCCGTCGTGGACACGGTCCCGGGTTCCGCCCCGGGCGCGGACAGTGAACGCCGGATTGCGCTCGCGCCGGCGCGCAGTCGGCGGCGGGCGGAGTAGTCGGCCAGACCGACCGCGAGAAGCAGCGTTCCGCCGTTGAAGAGGGAGGTCGCCCAGAACTCGGCGCCGAGTTGCTGGATGCCCGCCAGGCCGATGGCGAGGATGGTGACGGCGACGACGGTTCCGGCGGCGTTGGCGCGGCCCGGCTTGATCGCGGTGGAG
>NZ_JBWLKM010000053.1:58968-63608 GCF_059026085.1 Streptomyces sp. a15
GGCGGCGTTGGCGCGGCCCGGCTTGATCGCGGTGGAGCCGAGCAGGGCGCCGACGAAGGCGGGCAGCAGGTAGTCCATGCCGACGCTCGGGTTGCCGATCTGCTGCTGCGCGGCGAGCAGGACGCCCGCGAAACCAACGACGAGTCCGGAACCGGCGACGGCGTAGATGCCGTACCGGCGGGTGGGGATGCCGACGAGGTCGGCGGCGCGGGCGTTGGAGCCGATGACGTACAGGTAGCGGCCGAGCGGCAGGCGTTCGAGCAGCAGCCAGAGCACCACGGCGAGCGCGAGGAGTAGAAGGCGGGGGCCGGCAGGCCGAGGAACGTGGAGTCGTACAGGTCGGTGAAGACCGGGGGCAGTCCGTGCGGGCCGGGTACGATCCGGGCGCCGTCGGTGGTGATCCAGCCGGTGCAGGCGTACAGGAGGCTGCCGGTGCCGAGGGTGGCGATGAAGGAGTCGATCCTGGCGAACTCCACCAGCAGGCCGTTGAGTACGCCGACGATGCCGCCGCCGAGGATGACGGCGACGCAGGCGATCGGCCACGACCAGCCGCTGTTCACGATGAGTTGCATGGCCAGGACGTGGGCGAAGCCGAGTCCGTAGCCGACGGAGAGGTCGAACTTGCCGGTGACGATGGGGATCATCGCGCCGAGGGCGAGGATCGCGGGGATCGACTGGTTGGACAGGATCGACGAGGCGTTGTCCATCGTCGGGAAGGTGTCCGGCAGGGCCAGCGCGAAGACGACGAACAGCAGGACGGTCAGGCCGAGGAGCCCGTAGGTGCCGATGAGGTGGCCGCCGCGCAGCCGGGCGGCGATGCCGCCGCTGCCCGTGCCCGGGTCGAAGCGGCCGGGTGACTGCTTGCGCGCCCTGCCCTCGCGGGCGCCGTCCCGCTGGGCGCTGCCGCCGCGGTCGTCGGCCTGCCGGCGGGCGGATTCGGTCTCGGTGGCCATCAGTTGTCCGCCGTTCCGGTCAGCGCCGGCATGGCCGACGCGGCGTGGGTGAGTTCGGTGACGGTGAGGGAGTCGCCGCTGAGTTCGGCGGTCACCTGGCCCCGTACGAAGACCAGGGCGCGGTGACACACGTCGGCGACCTCCTCCGCAGGAGGTTGGCCGCGCACCTCACGGGTACTCCGACGATCTTCCGATGTGAACCGCGGAAAATCGGGAAGGTGCCGTGCCTGACAGGAACGTGAACGATGCGAAGAACATCTTTGTGCTCGGCCTCGACGAGGCCAACCTGCCGACGCTCCACGCGGTACCGGGTGCGAGATCACTGCGCTGTCACCCCTTGCTGTCGACCGACGAGCTGCAGGGCGGCGAGGTGTCGGTGCCGGAGCTCATCGACAAGGCCCAGGGGATACTGGATGCCTTCGACGGAAGCATCGACGCGATCGTCGGCTACTGGGACTTCCCGGTCAGCACCATGGTCCCCATCCTCGGCGAGCGCTACGGAACCCGCAGCACCAGCCTGGAGTCGGTGGTCAAGTGCGAGCACAAGTACTGGAGCCGGCTCGAGCAGCAGAAGGTCACCGACAGGATCCCGCGGTTCGGCAAGGTGGATCTGGAGGCCGACGACCCGCGCCCTCCGGAGGGCGTGCGCTTCCCCATGTGGCTCAAACCGGCGCTCTCCTACTCCTCCGAACTCGCCTTCGGCGTCAAGGACTTGGATGAGTTCCGGGCCGCCGTCGCCGAGATCCGTGAGGGAATCGCCCGGGTCGGCCGGCCCTTCGAGTACATCCTCGACCGAATCGAGCTACCGCCCGAGATGCACGGCGTCGGCGGGCAGGTCTGCCTCGCGGAGGAAGAGATGTCGGGGATCCAGGTCGCCGTCGAAGGCTACGTCCATCAGGGCGAAGTGACCGTCTACGGCGCCTTGGACTCCATCAACTACCCCGAAACGCCCTGCTTCCTGCGCCACCAGTACCCCTCGACCCTGCCGCCGCAGGTGATCGGGCAGCTCCACGACGTCACCCAGCGGGTGATGCGTCAGATCGGCTTCGACTCGGCCACCTTCAGCGTGGAGTACTTCTACGACCCGCAGAGCCAGGAGATCCGTCTGCTGGAGATCAACCCCCGTCACTCCCAGTCCCACGCCGAGCTGTTCCAGTACGTCGACGGCGTACCCAACCACCACTGCATGCTCAGCCTCGCCCTCGGCGACGACCCGCACATGCCGCATCGGCAGGGGCCGTACGCCATGGCCGCGAAGTGGTACTACCGCTGGTTCACCGACGGGGTGGTGGGCCATGTGCCCTCGCCCGAGGACCTCGCCCGCATCGAGCGCGAGACCGACGGCGTGCGTGTGGACGTCACGCCCGAAGCGGGGCAGCGGCTGTCGGAGCTCCCCCAACAGGACAGTTACAGCTTCGAGTTGGCCCACATCTTCACCGGCGGCAGCGACGAGGACGACCTGCGGGAGAAGTACGACCACTGCGTGGCCGCACTGGGATTCACCTTCGACGAGAGCCCGCGAGAGTTCGACGAGAGCCCGCGAGAGTAAGGAGCGCGTCGGCCTTATGCGTTACGTGACCAACCTGCCGTACGCCACCAAGGAAGAGGAGCACGTCCGCATCCCGATGGCCGACGGCGTACAGCTGTCGGCACGCCTCTGGCGTCCCACGTCCTCGGACGACGAGCCCGTGCCCGCGGTGCTGGAGTACATCCCCTACCGCAAGCGCGACCTCACCTCGGTACGTGACTCCGTCCACCACCCGTACATCGCCGGGCACGGCTACGCCTGCGTCCGCGTCGACGTGCGCGGCACCGGTGACTCGGAGGGGGTGCTGAAGGACGAGTACCTGGAACAGGAACAGGCCGACGCCGAAGAGGTCCTCGCCTGGCTGGCCGAGCAGCCCTGGTGCGACGGCCGCACCGGCATGATGGGCATCTCCTGGGGTGCCTTCGCCGCGCTCCAGGTGGCCGCCCGGCAGCCACCGAGCCTGCGCGCCATCGTCATCGCGTCCTTCACCGACGACCGGCACGCCGACGACATGCACTACATGGGCGGGGCCATGCTCTCGGACAACCTCGCCGAGGCGGGCACCATGTTCGCCTACGCCACCTGCCCGCCCGACCCCGCCGTGGTCGGCGACCGCTGGCGCGACATGTGGCACGAACGCCTGGAGAACACCGGTCCCTGGGTCCTTCCGTGGCTGCGCCACCAGCGCCGCGACGACTACTGGCGCCACGCCTCGGTCTCCGAGAACTACCAGGACGTACGCTGCCCCGTCCTCGCCTCCAGCGGCTGGGCGGACGGCTACTCCAACGCCGTGACCCGTCTGCTCGGCAACCTGGACGTGCCCCGCAAGGGGCTGATCGGTCCCTGGTCGCACAAGTTCCCCCACCTCGGAGAGCCCGGCCCGGCCATCGGCTACCTGCAGGAAGTGGTGCGGTGGTGGGACCACTGGCTCAAGGGCGTCGACAACGGCGTCATGGACGGCCCCATGCTGCACACCTGGATGCAGGACAGTGTGCCTCCGTCCACCTCGTACGAGGAGCGGCCGGGCCGCTGGGTCGCGGAACCCGCCTGGCCGTCTCCGCACATCCACCCGGTCACGTATCCGCTGACACGGCACCGGATCGGCTCCCCGGACTCGCCGAGCGAGGAAGCGGCGGCCGGCGAGGGCGACGGCGCCGCCATGACGGTGCGCTCACCGCTGTCCGTCGGCCAGTTCGCGGGCAAGTGGGCCTCCTACAACGCGCCCCCGGACCTGCCCTACGACCAGCGCGAAGAGGACGGCGGCTCACTCGTCTTCGAGACCGAGCCCTTGACGGAACGGCTCGAGATCCTGGGCTCGCCGACCGTGGAACTCGACCTCTCGGCCGACGAGCCGGTCGCGATGGTGGCCGCGCGCCTGTCCGATGTGAGCCCCGACGGCGCCGCCACCCGTGTCACCTACGGTCTGCTCAACCTCACCCGGCGGGAGAACACCGAGGACCCCGAGCCGCTGGAACCGGGCCGGCGCTACCGCGCGACCGTCCACCTCAACGGAGTGGCGCAGGCCTTCCCGCCCGGACACCGCATCCGCCTCTCCCTGTCCACGTCGTACTGGCCGCTCGCCTGGCCGCCCCCCAAAGCGGCCCTGCTCAGCGTCCACGAGAGTTCGAGCACCCTCACGCTCCCGGTCCGCCCGACCGACGAACCCGACGAGGTGCCGCCGAACCCGTTCGACGAGCCCGAAGGAACGGCGCCCCTGGCTGTGACCCGGCTGACACCTCTTGAGCAGCGGTGGGACGTGAAGCGGGACCTGATCGGTTACCACGCCGCACTGGAGATCGTGAAGGACCAGGGACTGATCCACTTCGACGGCATCGGGCTCGATGCCGACCGTCGCGCCTACGAGCGCTACGCGACCGTCGCCGACGACTTCACGTCCGTCAGCGGCGAGTCCACCTGGACCATGCGGTTCCGCCGCGAGGACTGGGACATTCGTGTGGTCACGCACACCCGGCTCAGCTGCGACGAGCGGGACTTCTTCGTGGACGCCACGCTGGACGGCTACGAGGGCGACCGCCGGGTGTTCTCCCGCACCTGGAACGAAACGGTGCCACGCGACCTGCTCTAGGGGGTGTTTCGAAAGTCCCGCACAGCACCCACGGCGCCCGGCACGCACTCTCGCCGCACCGGCCGAAACCCCA